>SUVZ01000300.1 GCA_015061765.1 Lentisphaerota bacterium | reverse complement strand
ATGACATTTCACCGGTGCGTTCCGTGGAGGACGTGATCATCGACGCCCTGAAGCGTATCGACGGGAAGATGGTCGACGAAATTGAAGATCGCCACATGGATCATGTGTGAGAAATGGGTGATGGGGGAGTTTTGGTATAATGCAGATGTCGTAAAAGCAAAAGGAGTCGAGAGATGGAAGTAAACAAGGAAATGATAGAGGCGGCCGCGAAGAAGATCGCCGGCGACATGACTACGGTCCGCGAGCTCAAGGGCATCACAGACGCCGAGATGGAGGCGGTGTATTCCCTTGGCTTCAATTTCTACCAGACCGGCAATATTGAGAACGCCGAGAAGGTGTTCAAGTTTCTTGTGCTGTTCGACCACTTCAACCCAAAGTACTGGATTGGAATGGGGGCGGTGCTTCAGGTGAAGAAGCAGTATCAGGGCGCGATCACGGCGTATGCCTACGCGTCCTTCCTCGACATCAAGGATCCGAAACCTCAGTACCACGCGGCGGAATGCTATCTGGCGCTTGGCGACAGGGCGAATGCGTCCTCTGCGCTTGCGGCGCTGGAGCGGTTCGCCCCGGAGAATACGGAGCGCGGCCGTGAATACCGCGCGAAAGCCGCCGAACTGAAGGCGCTTGTCGACGGCGACAAGTGACGGGTGCCGGAATGTCAGGCTCACAAACCCCCTGAGACGGAAAAGGAGGCGAAACATGAGTGATGTACCAGGTGTGAACGAGAGGATGTCTCAGCGTCCGATCTTCGTGAATCAGGTAGGCGACATGGCCAAGGCCATGGGGCTTACGGAGGATGCGCAGGTGCTGGCGAAGGAGATCGCCGGACTTCTCGCAAGTCAGGCGAGCGTCCGCGTCACAAATGCCGCAGCGCCTGCGGCTACGTCCGATGTCGGCACTGCGACCGGCGCAACGGGTATTCCGGCCCTCGACAATCCCGATGACGCCAACCAAAAGGCCGTCGACCTTGAAAAGCTCATTTCATATCTCCAGCTCGAGACCGACAAGCATCAGGCCGAGCTTGCGAAAGATCGCATTGCGCTCCAGCAAAGTGAGATGGATCAGCGACATGCCGAGCAAATGGATAAGATCAAGGAGTCGCTCGAGCAGATGGACAAGGCCGCCAAGTCGAACCTTCTCACCCGCATATTCGGCTGGCTCATGGCGGCGGTTGCCGTGGCGATTGCCGTCGCGGCCAGCGTCGCCACGGGCGGAGTGGCGGTCGGCGCGGTCGCCGGAGCCGTGGTTGCAGTCGGGATGTGCATCCTGAGCGAGACTGGCGCCATGGACAAAATCACCGAAAAATTGGCCGAGGCGCTGAAGGACATGGGCATGAGCGAACAGGCTGCGCAGATCGTCGCCGCCGTCGCGATGGCCGTGGCGATGATCGCCATCTCTCTCGGGGCTGGATTTGGCGGAAACGCAATCCAGGGGCTCATCAAGGGCGCTTCGCAGGTGGCGGTCACCGCGGCGATGGCTACGGCGAAGTCGATCCAGGGCGGCGCGCAGATCATGGGCGGCGCCATTGGCGTCGGCGCGACCGTCGCCGGAGGGGTGGCGGCCGCGGAGAACTACGAGGCGGGGATGCTCAAGGCCGAGACGACAGAGATGGACAAGTTCCTTGCCGTCATGCGCCAGCGGCTCGAAGAGACCCAGGAGGAACTGGAAAAGATCATGGAGCAGATCCAGAACATCTATTCCGACATCGCGGCGATAATCAACTCCGCCATCGATACGGAAAGCGAAATCGCCAAGCAGATGGGGCAGATGGCCTAAACAGAAAGGAACATCCCAATGAGCGTTAATTTGACGGGAATGGAGAATGCCGGACTGAACTGGGACAGCATCCTCAATGCCGTGAACTCCCAGGAGTCCACGACAAGGATCGATGCGGTGAATGTCAGCACCGACGCCCAGAATGTCGGGCTTACGTTCACGGTCAACGACGGCGGTTCCGTGCGCACCGTTGCGCTGTCCATGCCGATGCTGGACAATCCGGCCGAAATCGATGAGAGCCTGCTTGCCGGTTTCTGCGCCAAGATCGGCGATCAGTCCATGCTGAATCTTTCGGATGCGCAAATCAAGGCGTTCTGCGACGAATTGACGGCGCAGCTGGGCGTCCTTGAAGGGGCGCTCTCGGCAAGCGGAGCATCAACAATCGCCGACTCCAAGGCGTCGCAGTCGGTGATGTTCGACATCTACGCCCTGATGGCGCTTCTGGTCGAGTGCGGACAGAGGATGCGCGATGCCGCGCGCGATGTGCGCCAGGCCGAGAACGTCCAGGTGCAGAAGAGCATCCAGAACCAGGCTGACATGCAGCGCTCCGCCGCCATCACCGGGCTGATATGCAGCGTCGTCGTGTGCGCGGTTCAGGTTGGCGTGCAGGCCGCAAACCTGACATATCAGGGCAAGGGTTTCTGCAAGCAGATGGGATCCCACAAGATGTCCGGACTGGAAAAGGCCAAGGCAGAACTCAAGATGGCGGAGCTTCAGTGCAAGCCGCAGGACGCCCAGGCGAATCTCGACAGGATTTCCCAGAGGGTCGATCCCGCCACGAAAGCCAAGGTCGATGGGACGTTCAACGACTCGCAGGCGACAAGGACCGAAATCAACGAGATCAAGGTCAAGATCGATACCGACGAAAGAGAACTTGCCGAGCTGCAGGCGCTGAAAGAGAAGAACACTTCGCTGACGGAGGGACAGCAGGCGACATTTGACAGGCTCAATGCGGAGATTCCACAGGAAAAAGCAGCGCTCGCGGACAAGCAGATGCTGTTTCGCACGCAGGTGAAGAGCGAGCTTGCCGACATCCGCAGCAATCCGGCTTCAACTCCGGAGGAGATTGCATATGCCGAGGCCTATGCCGCAAACGAAATCGCCCAGAACTCCACGCCTCAGCAGCTTACCGACGATCTGTTGCTCGCTCAGTCAAACTACAATCAAGCGAGTGCGGTAATGCAGCATGATGCCGGATACATGAAGGGTCAGCACATCGAGAATCGCGCTCGCATGTTTGGTGACTTGATCACCGCGATAGGGAATGTGGCGCAGGGATGCGTCTCAAGCATGTCGCAGATGATAAGCGCGGAAGCCACAGAGGAGGGTGCGCAGCAGCAGAGGGCGCAGGAGATGCTCGATCAGGCGAAGGATCTGTTCTCCCAGTGCCAGAGTCTCATAGATTCGGTCATCCAGTTGATGCGCGCTGTCCTGCAGGCGGAGGTCCAGTCGATGCGCGATGCCATCCATGCGTAGGGAGGGTTTGCAATGGCGTTGGTCGAGTCGGTGCCGATCGAAGGGCTGAGCGTATACGGAGTCCAGCAGAAGGACTACACCGTGGAGGGTGTTCCGAACTGCGACTACGTGAAGGCCGCCTCGGTCGCGATGTTCCAGGAGGCGAACGCGATCGAGGCGGAGACCTCCGCCTATGCCGCTGTACTGAAGGCGCGCCAGCGGAAGCTTGACGAGCTCGGCTGGGCGCTTTCAGTCATTGTGAAGGCGGTGGCCTCCCTGCCGGCTGAGAAGCCGGAGAGCGATGATCTGTCGAGGCACGATCCGAACCTGAAGACCGCGGCACAGATTCTTGACAAGTATCGGCGAGGTACGAATGCCGATCTGAAACTGCCGGTGAATGACGACGGCAAGGTCCGTCGCGACGATGCGATGATGGCGCAGTCCGCCGTCCAGTACGAGATCGACTACGAGACGAACGAGATGCAGCAGGACATGGTCACCATGCAGTCTCTCGTGTCGAAGCGAGACAACGCCTTTTCCACGGCGGCGTCGCTTGTGCAGAAGATAAACTCGACGGCATCGACGCTGATCGGGAACATGGGTTGAGGGGTGCGGTCATGGCAACGATAGACATGGTGGAATTGGACAACATCGAAAACCGTTGGGGAGTCAAGGCCGGCGACTACAATATCACCCTGAACTCCAGGACGGAGATGATGGACTTTCAGGATTTGATGGTCAAGTTCTCCAAGAACCGCGCCGTTGCGGTCGAAGGCGAGGTCGAGCCGCTTACCGTGCGCATCCAGCAGCGCAACGCGCGTCTAGACTCTCTCGGACGCATTCTCGCCGCTCTTACCGAATTGCAGGCCCGCTATCCTTCGGACGACGAGAATGACGACACGTATGACCTGAACGGCCTTACGGATGGCGAACTGAACATACTTTGGGACCTCATCAACGATGGAGGGCCCAAGGATGTGAAGTTCTATCGCTATGAGTGCGAAGAGGCGCTGCAGCTTGTGAAGTCGGAGATAGACGGGCTGAACAACGAGGCGCAGACCGACATGACGCGTCTGCAGTCGTTGGTCGACCGTCGCGACGAATCGTACTCCACGGCCACGAACCTGATGACGAGCATATCCGACACCCGCTCGAACGTGATACGGAACATGTAATGCGAAGTCGTGTGCGTCGGTGGCGTGGACGGATGGTATCATAAATGGCGCTCGATCCACAAAAAATGGGGCAGACGGTGAAACAGTTGCATTGGATGGTGATTGGCGATATAATTTACCTTTATTTTTCACAGAAATTGGATATTGAAAGATGGAAGAGTCGGATACTAGCAGACATTTTCTCCGTCAGTGGATAGATGCTGACGTCGCGGCAGGCCGCACTGGCGGCAAAGTGGTCACGCGTTTCCCGCCGGAGCCGAACGGGTACATCCACATCGGCCACGCAAAGGCTGTGTGTGTGGACTTTGGCATGGCGGCACTGTTCGGTGGCGAATGCCACCTGCGCCTTGACGATACGAACCCGGCCAAGGAATCGGACGAATACGCCGAGAACATCAAGAACGACATCCGCTGGCTCGGTTTCGAGTGGTCCGGAGAGGGCGATTCCGGAGAGCCCGGATTCTACAACGCCAGCAACATGTTCGATCAGATGTACGCCATCGCCGAGGAGCTTATCCGCCGCGGTCAGGCGTACTGCTGCAATCTTGGGCAGGAAGAGTGGAAGGAATACCGCGGAGTGCCGGACAAGCCGGGACGTGCGTCGCCTTCCCGTGATACCTCGCCCGAGCGCAACCTTGAGATCTTTCACGACATGCGCGACGGCAAGTACGCCGACGGCGAGTGGTGCCTGCGCGCGAAGATCGACATGTCTTCGCCCAACATCCATTTCCGCGATCCCGTGCTCTACCGCATCCGCCACGTGTCGCACTACCATCTGGGCGACAGGTGGTGCGTGTATCCGATGTACGATTTCGCCCATCCGATCGAGGATGCGCTCGAGGGCGTGACCCATTCGATGT
>SUVZ01000299.1 GCA_015061765.1 Lentisphaerota bacterium | reverse complement strand
GGACCTTCGTTTCGGCACCGGAATCACGTTCCGGAACAACCGCATCGTTCTGACGGGAAGGCGAGACCGTTGCAGGAAGAATTCCGGCTTCGCCCGCGTCGAGCGGGTGAGCGATGTCACCTTCGAGGGCAATGTTTTCTCGCGTCCGGACGGTGCCCCGCGGCCGTGCGTCGAGGTTGGAGAAGATGTGAAGGGTCTTGTTTTGAAGGGGAATCGCCTTATTGCCCCGATAGAGTGATTCGCTCCTTTGTGTTTATGACATTCGAGAGAGAAGGTAAGAATGTGCAAATGCTGTGATAAGTTCGAGTTTCAAGTTGGAGTTCGAGAAAGGATGATTTCACATTTCGATTTATTCGTGTGGCTCGCGAGGACGCTCGCCCTCCCTTTCTTTGTATTGACACCTTTGCTAACGGCTTTATCCTCGGTGAAGCCTTTTGTTCACGTTGACGTGCAAAAGATCGACAAGGATGTGAAGAGCGTGCCAATGGTTGAACAATTTACCTATGAGGCCAAGAACGGTTTGCTCTTACGGAACGGGAAGCCGTTCTTCTGGACATCCGACGGATCTTCGCTTGGCGGCGTCCATTCTACGCCGCTCGGCATGTGGCTTTCCAGACTGCACGGGGCAACGCTCGTCAGCATGCCGCATTCGTCATGCATCGTCAGAGGGGCGGAACAGGCGGATGGGATACATCTGTCGGCAACAATCGACGAGTCGTATTTTAGCTGGTTGCGTGAAGCGATCCGTCTAGGGTTCCTGACCCAGGCCCCGGAAGGCTTTTTCCATCCGGCAAAAAGCGCTTCGCTGCCGCGGCTTCTCGCGAAGTGTCCGCATCTTCTCGAATCGATCTATGATCACGGGCACTACATGGGAGCTGACCCCGGCAGTGATCTCGGATTGAAACTGTTGGATGCCAAGCGCAGTCCGCTTTTCACGTTTTTCTTTCTCTTGGGCTGTTTCGCTGTTTCGCGTATCGCCTTCACGTGTCCTCCTGCCCCGCCTGTAGTGGTGCAGGAGGGTATCAAGCTCACGAAATGCGTGCAGACTTCGCGGTTGATTGATTTTGAGTGGGAGACGAAGGACGATAGAATCGGTGAGGAGGCCGTGTATCTGATTCAGGAGTACCTCGATGGAAAATGGCAGACGGTGAAAGAGGCGACGGAAAAAAAGTATCGGCTTGAAGGTTTTACGATTGACCGCATGAGGAAATACAGGATTGTGACTTCCGTAACGGAGGGCGAGAAATGATAAACAGGCTTGTGCAGCTTTATATGTTTCTGTCGGCGGTGCTTTGGGTGTTGATCGGCACGATTGTGTTTGCGGCAGACGTCCTGACGGCGTTTGGAGCGGAGACGGCGGAACCGGCAGCAGTAACGAATGTTACGATCATATCGGAAACGGTCACGCTTCCGGGATGGGAGAAGCGCGTTGTGTACACCGACGAAAGCGACGAGCCGAAGAATGACAAAGGAGTGCTGGTTTCGGCGGCGGACGCAAAAGCGCAGGAGATGATCCTGGAGTACGCCGGGGAGATATCGGAATCGGCCGAAAACGGTCTCAACGAGGCTCTTCCCGGGCTTCTTGCGGTTACGGGTCAGGTCCCGAAAACAGCGACTCACATCGTGCTTTCCGTAGGGAGAGGACAGCCGTCGAAGAATCTGGCCGGCGAGGTGATTGAGGAATGGAGCGACGGCACGAACGACTGGCAGGTAGTGGAATACAATCAGACGCTGAGACTGCCGCCCGGCCGAAAGGTGAGATACACGTTCCCCGATCAGACGAACGACGTGAAATTTGCTTGGTTCGAGCCATGGAACCCGGAGGCTACAATCCATACGGGAAAGGTCGTGAGACCGGCGGCGCTTCGGGGAGTTCGAGGGCTTACATGGAGACATGAGAAATTCGGCGGCAGATCGGGATTTGACTTTGGATCAGCGATAGTGGGAATCACTACGGTGGACGGGATCAAATACGCGCTCACGACAAATGTGACTGTCCATGTCAATGGTGTTGATCACCAGCTGTCGTTCAGGCAAGGGGCTTACCAAGAAGTAAAAGCACAAGGAGAAGAGCCATGAAACGAATAAATGTCGGAACCGTTATCGCAGCCCTGTTCGCATGCGTGATTATTGCGGATACGTTGCCCGAAAGATACTATTCGGCGAAAAGACGGATCGTATCGACAGACACGGTGACGATTCCCGGATCAGTGATCACGCATTACAGGCAGAGCGAAAAGGAGTGGTCCACGACGAACGCATTGAAGGTCGTCAATGTCCGAAAGGTGATCCGGTACTCGAAGCTGAAGCTGATCGTTGCGGCGAAGTCCGCCGGGAAATGGGCGGACGTTAAGGCTTTCATTCAGAAGTCGGACCTGGAGGATGAATGGAACGCCTGTCAGTACATCACGAGCGACTATCCGGCGTACATCGAGGCGACAAACGCGGTCGTGTCGGCCGGCGTTGCGACGGATGCGGAGGTCAAGGCTTTCATGAAAGCGGCGGAGGACTGAAAGAGATGTGCGACAAGGAGCATTTTGAAAAGTTGGAAGACAGGGTGGACTGTCTCGAGAAGCAATATGCGGTACACGAGGCTGCATCGACCGAGCAGATCAAGACGCTGTTCAACGCCACGAAGATACTGTTCTGGGTGACGGTATTCTTCGGCGGCATACTGCTGTTGACGGTTGTGTACGGAGCTGTCGGAGAAAACGGTTTCAATCACGTAGCGAATGCGGCGAACGAGCTGCGCAAGTAAACAATTTATCTGTAAAAACAAACAACAGGAGAAAGACAATGGCGATAAGCAAATTCAAATTGGCGATGAAGGCGGTCGGCGGCGCGCTCAATCCGTTCGGATCGGCGGCGGCAAGCGTGGCTGACTATCTGCTAGATGTCGCGAACAATGCGCTAAAGAGCATCGACAAATCGAATAAGGAGCGCATACAGGCCGTGCTTAATACGGTCAAGAAGGTGCTGGCGATTCTTAAGGCGATTTCCTGGCTGATCCCCACGAAGTGGCAGACCGCATACGGCAAGACGCTTCAGGCGGTCGAGATGGCGGCAGATGCGCTCGCTGACATGGAGATCGGCCGGAATGAGCCTGAGCTTATCAGCAAGGCGTTCGAGGCTGCTGTCCTGGCGTGGAAGGGTGGGGACGATGAAACCTGCGTGGAGATGTAAACATATGAAGCGCATATTGTTGATAACTGCTGTTGCGGCGTCGTTCTGCGGTTGCCAGAATCCTCGGACAAGCTACATGAATGGCGTGGTCGTATGGATGTCGTCTTCGGCGATCGGCTTCGGTTTCGGCGAATACATCGAAGTGCCGGCGGGCGGCGAACTGTACAGGACGACGACCAACTCCGCGCCTTGCGTATGGAAGGATGGTGTGGCGTCCGGAGCATCGGTGATCGACATCAGGAATGCTCCGGTTGCCGGGGATGAAGAGGAGAAGCCAGATGCTGATAAGGCAGAAATGGAGTGATCCCACGTTCGGCGCACGCAAGGCGTCGATGAGAAGGGCGAAAGAGGCGGCAATGCGTCATTGCCGCCTTGAACGCGAGAAGCGCAGCGCGCGTGGATCCAACGCGAAGTTCCGCAAGGGCGACAGCGTTCACTTCGATGCGCTTGCAGAGGCGGTGCGCTCTGAAGGTCCGGAGGTGCTGAGCGCGGCGGCGAAGGGCTACTGGGACGACATGAAACGCGCAAATCCCTGGATGTGCATAGACGGCGAGGTTCCGGACGGCAACAGCGCGAACGGTCACCGTGGACGGCATGGCGTCGTGAAGGAGCGTTATGTCGCCGGAATCGGTTGGATGCACTGGGAAAACGGCGAGTGGCGGCCGGGAGAAGCCACAGGAAGGAAAGGTATATGAGAACGGTAAAGGCGGGCGTGGTACTGGAGAATGCCGTAAGGATGGCAGGATTCGAACCGGCGACGATGGCGGTTCCTGTCAGGTGGAGAATGTTGGCGGCGATGGCCGTTAACAATGCTTTCCAGAAGATCGCGGCGGAGAAGTTTCCGCAGATGAAGCGCGTGGAGTTCCGCAGGTACCGTCCAACATGGCAACCGGATGTCGGATGGCGTGAACGCCAGGAATGCTGGTGGAACGGCGCATACTGGCGACTTGAGACGGCGAAGACCGGCGCAGGTGCAACCGAGCCGAGTGCGGCTGAGAGCTGTCCCTGGCGCATGCTCAAGATGGATGAGGTGAGCGCGTTCATCGAGTATGACCAGCCATGGGAGGGAGCGGTCATCGAGCCGGGGGGCGTGGATGTACAGGAATTTGCGTACACGGACGATCCCAAATACTGTCCGGATGCAGCTCCGATAAAGGGCTGCAGGGCGAGCGAACTGGGGATTGTGATACCGTCTCCGGCCCCGGAAGGGGTTTGGGTGAGGTTCATCCCACAGCCGACCGAGATCTCATTCACGGAATGGACCGAAGAGGACGAGTATCAGGCGGGCGATGTCGTGTATCTCACGTCGCGCAAGGAGTCGTATGTCGCAACCGGCGAGCCGAAGAAGGGGATTCAGCCGGCGGCGGATGCCGAGAGCTGGATGCCGGTCAGGATATCGACCACATGGCTCAAATATCTTACTCTCGTTGCGGCGACGGAAATCATGACGGCCGAACAGGGCAGGTATCAGACTGAGGCGGCGGCAAACGGCGAGTTTGACCGGTTATGCGAACGGTATCTTGCGTACGGCGGCGAGAACGACGCCAACATGGGAGGCTATTGCTAAGCAGCAGGAGGAGAAGAGATATGGAAACGTCAGACAAGATCGGGTATTGGACATGGTGCCAGGATAAATACTGGCAGTACCAGAGACGCCAGGAATGGGCCTACGAATGGCGAGGCGCAACTCTTGTGCGATATCACGAGCTTGCGATGCCGGATCCGGATTTCACCAGGGGACTGCTGTCCTGGCTGAAGCTTCCGGAATCGGTGCACGGTTTTGAGGCCGACGGCGTAAAGTATGCCGGATGCACCATGTACAACCGCCCGGCGGCGTTTGAAGCGGAGTGGAAGCCGGTTTCGGCGTGGTACGAACAGCAGGAAGGGCAGATTGACGAGCGCACGAAGCTGAAGATCATCCGCGTGTTCCAGGCGTTGCAGCGCAATCCGAAGGACGGCGAGGGCGACGGACCGTATATTGTCGAGAACGGCTGCATGTACAAGGTGAGCCATACGTACTACTGGAACGTGCCGAAACTTCCGGAGGCGCCGCAGAGCGAAAGCGGAGTGAACTACAGGATCGGAAGCGTGGCGAGA
>SUVZ01000298.1 GCA_015061765.1 Lentisphaerota bacterium | reverse complement strand
CGGATATCTCTCATGCGGAGGGAATTCCTGCAGCCGATGGTTCGGCATGCACGGAACTATGCACTCAGGGTCTCCGCTGTCAATGAGCGCAAGCGACGGGCGTCGCGAGTCGTAAAATCGCTGTTGCCGTCCTTCGGATCGGTGACGCTTTCCGATGCGAAGGATGGTTCGGACAGGCTGCTTGCCGAAAAAACATACGATATTCCGCTTGTTCCAGGACGCAAGTATAGACTCTCGTTTATCGTGAAGGGTGAAAATCTGCTTCGCAAGCCTCAGACGCGGCTTTTCGGTTTCACGTGCCGTGTGTTGGCTAATGCGAAGGGTGCGCAAACTCTGGCGAAGACGGATGATCTCGAAGGGACGTTTGACGAGGTGCATCAGGCGGTGGAGTTCACGGTTCCGGAGAACCCCGGCAGTGACTTTTCGCCTGTTTTGGCGTTTCGTCTTGAAAAGGTTTCGGGGAAAGCGGTCGTTTCGGATCTGATCTTTGAGGACATGACTGACTGGGACAGAGGCGTATTCAATTCGCTTGAAGATCTGCCTATTGCCTGCGAGACGGCTCGCCCGGTTGATGGCAGGGCCGAGAGCCTGCTTCCTAAAGGCCGTTCGTTCAAACTTGTCTGGCACGATGAATTTGACGGTGCCCGCCTTGATGAATCAAAGTGGTCCTATCGGACGAACTTCTGGGGGCGAGCGGCGCATTGGTTCGCGAAGCCTGAGGACAACTCCGTGGAAGTGAAGGATGGACTCCTTAAGATGAAGCTTGTGAAGCGTCCTGACGGGCAGTTCGTCTCTCCCCAGCTCCAGACGGGCGAACTCGTGTGGGATGTTTCCGCATCTGATGACACCTCTACGTTTTGGCCGCTCGTGAAACGCAATCCTGCGAAGTTTGAGCACCGCTACGGCTATTACGAATGCCGTTGCCGGCTGCAGCAACTTCCCGGATGGTGGAGCGCGTTCTGGATGCAGACGGAGATGCAGGGAACGTCGCTTGATCCGGCGCGAAGCGGCATAGAGCATGATATCATGGAATCGTTTGAGCCAGGTGAAATCATTCCGGCGTGCTTTCACTACAACGGTTACGGAGATGATCATCTGCAGTTTGAGATACCGGAGCCTGTTGATGGCGTTAGGATGAATCTGAAGCTTGATAAGACGCAATTCCATGTTTTCGGACTTCTGTGGGATGAAAACGGATATTCTGTCTATGTTGACGGAAGACTGCGAGGTTCCTGCTCGCGGGCCGTCTCACGGATTCCGGAATTTCTGCTTCTGACGACTGAGGCGAAGTGGTATCGAGTCCGTCGGATGACGGGTTCTCCTGTGCCTGAGCTTGAGGAGGCTGTTGCACAAGGCGATGAATTTCAGGTGGACTATGTGCGCGTATTCGATTTAGAGTAGCAGGCAAAGACTACTTTTGGTTGAAAAAATAAATAATTTTGGTACCATATTGTTCTGTTGGTGATGTTGAGTTTCCAGCACGAAAGGAAGAGTGGTTATCTATGAAGTCAAAAGTTTTGTTTTCAGCGGTATCTGTTTTGGCTTGTTTTTGCCTGGAGGCAGAGACTGTTGCCTGGTGGCATATGAATGATCTATCCAATGGAGAGGTCGCTATCAACGGTGAGCCAGTCGTTAAAAATGCCTGTGACCCTTCAAAACTTGCATTGACGGCTGGTGTGCTTGATATAGAAAATAATCTTTCAAACGGTATGGATAAGTATCTTCCCATCTATACAAATGCATTTCCGGATTATGCTACATGGTGTGCTTCAGACGGGACAAAGGGATCAGATGGACGTGGGATTTATTTTAATCCTAAAATGAAGGATTGTTCATCTGGGGCAGGAGGAGTCCTTTATACAGAGCTGACCGACGACCTGAAGCTTTCTTCATTTACTGTAGAGTTGTTTTTTAAATCGGATTTTCCTGCCAATCCGCAATATTGGTCGAATCTCATGGTTCTTGGAGGTCCAGGGAGCGGTGATACATGGGGGCTTAGGATACTGGCGAATGGGACTATATCATTTAGAAAAACATATACGACGGAGAGTGAATCGACTGCTAATGAAAATTTGTCAATTGGTGAAGTCAATGCCCTTGACGGGAAATGGCATCATTTGTCCTTTACATATGACGGCGTCACAAAAACTGGGACTCTCTATTACGATTACAGCACAAAATCCTCAAGAACCTTTTCCCATGAAATGGAATACGTGGACGGCAGCCTTTTAGAGATAGGTTCGTTCAGCAAGGCTAATTACGGACGCTGGTGTGGATGGGTTGATGAAGTGAGAATCTCAGATACGGTGTTGGGCACGAATGATTTTCTTCGTCCTGTGCTGAAGAAAAAAGCAACAGAGGCAAGTTCTCCAGATACCGTATTTTTTGCATCCTTCGATAATGCGTGTTTCTTTGGCTCGTTGAACACCCCATACGACATCAATGAATCTGCGGGAACTAATTCATACGTCGGTGAGGTAGTGGTATCGGCTAATGGAAAGTGGCCGGAGCTGTGCACAGACGGACTTCCCTTTACGCAGTTCCATTCTGGGATTTTTGCGACGACTACCGCCGACAATTTGGGTTATTGGAATTTTGAGACGAACAGTCCTGGACTTTCTGCGATGATCAATATAGATGATCGAGTGGAACTTGAGGATGGCAGTGTTGTCCACGACTTCACTTCCGGAAGTTCAACGTTTGAAATGTTCATAAAGCTGGCGCCCTCATTGGATTATAGTCCCTATCTGATCTGCCAGCACAGATCAAATGGTAACGGAAGCCTGTGGTTGCGGCTTTTGAACAGCGGCAAAATAAAGCTTTCGGTTCTTCCGAAAGGCGGAAGTGCGATGGAAGAACATACCTCATCTCAGCTGTCAGCAGGGGAATGGCATCATATAGCGGTTGTGTTTGACCATGAGAAGAAGACCACGTCGCTCTATGTGGATTACAGCTTGATAAATGAGTTTACTGATGTTATTCCCAATTCAGAGGTTGATGCCGCTCCTAAATATTCACCGTATCTGCAGCTCTTCGGTGGTTATGGAGCTAGTCATCCCCAACAGATGAAAGGGGCGGTAGATAGCGTGCGATTGACAAAGCGAGCCCTTGGACCGCATGAATTTCTCAAGAAGAATGCGGTTGAGCCGGAACCTATAGGTCGCACTCGCGCATGGATTTCGTTCGATGGCGATTATCTTGTGAAACCTCGAACAAACGACATACCGGCAGGAACCGTTTCGTCTGGCGATGTTGAGTTTTCCAGGAATGTTCCAGGTGCGATAATCGTAGATGGTGATGAGAACGTGTTGATGGAGACGAATCGCGCTTCGGCGAAGTTTCCAGGCTCCTTGTTTTTTAGGCATAACTTGCTCTCAGATTCCCTCGATATGCGCAGCCAGACGCTTGAGTTTTACGTGAAAATGGATGCGCCTCCAAGTTCGGACTGGATGAATCTGGTGCGGTTCAACGTTGGAGCTTCCAGTGGTGGTGATGTTGTGTATGGCGTCAGATACCGCACAAACAAGAAGTTGAGCATCCGTTTTGATGCAGTTGCCGAATCGGAGAAAATTCAATATCCAAATCATTTCAACCAAGGTGCGGAATTTGAGAACGCCAATTTGGACGACGGAAAATGGCACCATGTGGCTTTGACGTTTGATTCTGACGAAGAAAAATCGAATACCAGCATTTCATTTTACAAAGACAGGAAGTTTATCGGCACTAAAACAGTCAATGGTTTGGTGCGTACTGTTGAAAGTGGCGCCATTTCAAGCACGTCTTTCACAATAGGATCTGCGGCATTGACTGGCTATATAGATGAAGTGCGTCTTTCGCAAGGTATTCTTGATGTGAAGGACATGCTTCGTGCAACACATGTCAAACGTCCGTTTGCGATTATATTCAGGTAACGTCAATAAGAAAAATATATGTCCCTGATTTCAACCTTGTTGTTTTGCGCGGCAAATATCCTCGCAAATGGTGATTTTGAAGCCCTTGTAGGCAAAGATGTTGCGGCATGGAATCTTCCCCGGAAACCTGTCACCTATCAGGTCAAGGATGGTGTCGGCCGCAATGGCTCGAGAGGTCTCTTATGGGACGATTCCAATGGTGGTGCGTATGTGATGGCTCGCAATCGCATCGACATTAAGCCAGGTATTTCCTATAGATTCGGAGGCTGGATAAAGGCCGAACGGCTTGGAACGCCTCGTTCATGCGTGGCGTTGTATTTCGATTGCTATTCAAAGGACGGCAAGTGGCTTGAGGGCTGTTCATCCTCGTTTGCCGCCAAGGAGGGGGATTGGATTCAGGTGTCCGGGCGAACGTGCAACATGCCGGAGGAAACCGCGTATGGCGTTCTGATGGCCTATGCTGCAAAAGGTTCGAAAGGGCGAGCTGTTTTCGACGACTTGTACGTGGAGCCGCTCAAACAGGAGCTTTTGGGCGAAATCTACACTTCCGCCTACCGCAATGCTGCGGTTGACGGCAGGGTTAAACTTTTCATTGAGGTGAACAGCTGCGCACCTGAAGCGAAGTCCCCCGGCATCAAAATGGCATTTCGTCTTCCTAAACAGCTGATGGACTGGCGTGAACTTGATACAGTCGTCAAGGATGGATATGCGACTGCAGAGGTGGATGTCTCAGAGTTGAGATTCGGGAAGTCCCCTATACAGTTCTGGGTTACGGACAACGGCAAATACGTAACCTCCAAAGTCATATATTTTGAGCGGTTCAAAGGGAATGATCCCCGAAAGGTGTATTTCGACTCGAAAAACAGGGCAATCGTGAACGGGAAACCGTTCTTCCCGATGGGCATGTATGCGTCCGAGCTTACTGAGGATGATGTGCGGCTTCTCGCGAAGGGCGGATTCAACTGTGCAATGCCGTACCGTGGGTTCCGCCTTACAGAAAAGGTTCTTGATGTCTGTTCGCAGAGTGGTCTCATGGTGATGCCGAATATTAAGGACTATCTCTATGGAGAGAGGCATTCGTGGGAGGCGATTAAAGATGCCCAGACAGGTGATGCCGTTACGGCAGAGCAGATTTCCCGCTTCAAGGACCATCCTGCAATTCTCGCTTGGTATTCGTGCGATGAAAGCGAGGCTTCGGCGGTTCCCCGTCTCCGGGAACGCCAGAAACTGATAGAGCAGTTGGATCCCGACCACCCGACGTGGATCGTTCTCTATCAGGCTCCGTATATCAGGCGATACATGGGGGCGTTCGATGTAATAGGCACGGATCCATATCCGATTGCGGATCTTGGGCAGTACCCTAAGCGAAAAGACGGCATAAAG
>SUVZ01000297.1 GCA_015061765.1 Lentisphaerota bacterium | reverse complement strand
TCCACGCTGTCGGGCGATGCTGTGACCGTGAGGGATATTCCGTTCTTCGACAGGTCGGTTTCGACTGCGCCAAAAACAGGCATGGCCGCCGCAAGCAGCCATGCAAACGCCGAAACAAGGTGCTTCACCCCCCTACCGGCAACCTTTATGTCAAGCCCGTTCATGATAGCCGGCGATTATACCACAACTCACTGCTTTTTTCAAAACGCTCAGCCTGACGCGTTTCAGTGGCGTTCTGTCCAATCTTCTGGTCAAGCGCTTTGCCGCGATATGCCATTTCATCTGCGCAACGAACACGGTCCGTTCACGCATCCACCTTGGCATGCCATAACCTCGATGAAGTTTCCGGGAAGCTTGCCGAGCGCGTGAAGCTTGAGTATGGAGGCCGTTTTGCGGTCGATTCCGTCGATTTGCTTGGCCGAAAGCGTGAATCCGGGAAGTTTGGCCGTGGTCTCGGACAGTACCGCCTCCGTGACGCCGCAGCTTCTCGCGAAATTGCGCGCAGCTGCAGCGGCGGGTCTCTTGACCGGATGCGGCTCGCAGGCGAGAATATCGACCTGACGACCGGCAAGAAGAGCGCCGAGCTCCTCGAACGACATGACGAAGTCCACGCCCTTGCGTCTCGCCTCGCTGCGTTTGGCGACACACGGACCGATGAAGACGGTCTTGGCCGACGGATCGGCCGCACGCACCATCTCGTGCGAGTACACCATCGGACTCGGTGTGAGAGAGACGTGCTCCACAAGCTCAGGTATGTGCTTCCCGACGAGATTCACGTACGCCGGACAGCAGGAAGTGGTCATGAAGGTATCCGGGTTGCGCTCCATGCGCTCGAGGAATTCCGCCGTTTCGTGCGACGTGGTCTTCTCCGCTCCAAGGGCCACTTCAATCACATCGGAGAATCCAACCTTCACGCAGGCCGCGAGAAGCTGCTCCACTGTGCCGGGGAACTGATGGTCCGCTGCAGGGGCGACCATGGCGACAAGTTTCTCCCCGCGCTTCATCGCCGAAAGTATGCCGATTATCTGCGAGCGCTCCATTATGGCTCCGAACGGACAGGCCATAAAACACTTGCCGCAGAAGATGCAGCGTTTGAAATCGATTTCCGCAATGCCACGCTCGTTCTTGCGTATCGCCCCCACGGGACACACCTCCTCGCATGGGACCGTGGTCTTTATGATCGCGTGGTAGGGACACGCCGAAATGCACTTGCCGCACTTGATGCATTTGCCGTGGTCGATAACCGACCGTCCACCCGTCACGGTTATTGCCTTTTTCGGGCAGCTGTAGAGACATGGCCGCGCAAAGCAGCCGCGGCAGTTGGAGGTGGATACGACCCTGGAATCCGGACAGCCGCTGCAGGCCGGACCGCATACCGAAATCGGCGCGACCCTGCGTTCGTATATTTCGCTTTCTTCACGTGCGCAGGTTTCGCCGACCGCTTCGCCGAGATACTCCTTCAGGGTTTTCGCCTCATCGGTTTCATCTTCGGCGGAAATCCCCAAAAACGCCATGAGCCTGTACTTTATGACGGCACGGTCATGGTACACGCAGCAACGCGACGGATCGCCGTCCTTAGGACGGAGCTTTACCGGAATGCGGTCGATCTCCTCCTGGAGCGTACCCGAATCGAAAGCGCGCACGAGCCGGATGAGAAGCTCGCGTCGAAGGTAGGTCGCGGCGTTGAGCATTTCGTCATTCTCCTTCGGCAAGGCCCGAAAGACGCTGGATCAACTTCTCCACATTCGCGTTGGACATTATCTCGCTGTCGTTGATGCGTACGTACGGCGCACCGCCGAGATTGTCGCGTTCGCAAAGTCCGAGGCAGGGGCTGGCCTGGATGTCCACGAGACCCTTCAACGCCTCCGGAAGCTTATCCTCCAGCTCCATGAGACCGGCGGCCCCCAGCAGATAGCACGCAGTTCCGCAGCAAACTTCTATTTTTACCTTCTTCACGGAAAATCCTTTCTTCTTAGTAAAACTGCATTATAACATTTTTCCGGTATTCCTGCTCAAGAGTCTGTGCAATTCTCCTCACCACAGATCTACGCAGCTCGAGTTCCTGAAGAATGCCTGGATCGTGGTGCGATTCATTGACCTTGGTACCGATGATGAACTCGATGCGGTCATGGCGCATGATCCGTTCAAGGATTGCGCGTGCCGCAGCCGGCTCATACGCCAGCGGACGATTCTCCTCGAGCGCGGAAAGAACGCGGGAAAGCGTAAGGATGCCCTCAGTGGCGAGTCCCACCCCATTTATGCGCCCGACCGGGGGTAGCCCCCCTGCTCCGCGCATGTCGGCCAGCGTCAATTTCACTTTCGCGCCGAGTTCGCGCTCGATTATGTTGGCCGTGGTGCCGCCGCAGATGACAACGTGGTCTTCCCCGAGGAGGCCCTTGCGGGCATATTCGGCGTCATGTTCGCGGAAGTAGGGCGGACCGGTGAGGATGCGCATCACGCGTGGATGGCGAAGGTACGCCACAACGCAGCTGATGTCGTCCTTGCATTCCCCCGGCACGAGATTCATTGCTTCGCGGGCGATGGCTTCGGAAAGGTCCTTTGCGGATATTTCGCTTTCGGCCTCGATCCGGCTGCGGGCGAACTTCAGCACGCCGGAGCGGCGCCAGCCGAACTTCATGTCACGGCGCTGGCCCAGACCGGCCTGCGTCACGCCGTCGGAGCACATGATGATACGGTCGCCTGGACGGAAATCCGTTTCGCACTCGCGCACTTCGCGGTCCGGCCAGTGAGAGGACACGACCATGTCGTCCTTGACCGGTGTGACTTCTTCGGTACCGCGCAGATGGATGTATCCGGGATTCCCCATCTCGGTTATGCGGGCCCGCCCGCCAAGACGGAAGTCGAAGAGCGAAAAGGTCGCGTATCCGATTTTGCGCACTTCGCACACCGGAAGGGAATCCATGATGATTTCCGCCGCCTCAAGCATCGGAACGTTGGATTCCAGGAACTTTATGGCCATGGACGTGGTCATCGTCGCCAGAATGTGAGCTTTGATGCCGCTGCCAAGGCCATCGGAGAGCGCCGCGAGGTGGCGGTTCTCCTTTTCGACCGTAAGAAAACGCACGTCGTCGCCGCAGGCGGTCTGCCCGGTTTTTGTGATTTGGGCGGACTCCATCTCTATGAAGAGGCCGCTATCCATTCAGGTACTTCCCGCTGTCGCCTTCACGCAAGCGCTTGCCCACGGTGTGCGATTCGTATGCGCCCGCGATTTCCTTGAGCATGACTTCGGTCTCGGCGATGTGCTCGCCGAAAAGACGCGCAACCTGCTGGACCGTATAGACGTTTTTCTGGATGACGGCCCGCGCCTTGGCGGCAATCTCCTCACGGCGTCCTTCGTTCTGGGTGACATCCTGCAAGACGGCACCGGCGAAGCCTCCGCGGGCGATCGGGAACACGCTGACGTTCATGACGCGGCCGCGCCAGTGCTGACGGTATTTGACGATTTCGCTGCCGTGGTCGAGCGCTCCGGCAAAAAGCTCCGCGAATTCAGGCAGGAACGTGTCTATGTCCAGCCCTTCAAGGTTTCCGAGCGCGTCGAATTCCTCGGCGGCTCCGGCCAGTTCCGCGAAAAGGCGGTTGCATTCGCGCACAGTGCCTTTGCCGTCGACGATGACGACGCCGGCGGGGATGTAGCGGATCAGCGCGTTGGAGGTGCGTTCGTAGTTCCGCTTGAGCCACGTGTGGCACATTTCCTCCTCGGCCTTGCCGGAGAGGAGCGCCTTGGCGAATTCGCGGCAGGTGGCGTATCCGCAGGCGCCGCAGTTGACCTCGTCGCTCCTGGAGAGCTTCCCGACGCGCTCCAAAGCCTTGGATATCGAGATTTCGTCGGGTTCGTCTGCCACCACCGGCTTCGCCGGATATGCGGAGACCCCGCAGTGGGAAAAGCACCTTCCGACGCTCGTCTGCAGCGGAGAGGTGTCGTCGGTGGCCAGCAATGTCGCGAGAGAACCGGCGTCGGCCGGCATCGCCGGACCGTTCACACACCCGCCAGGACAGGCAAGCGCCTCGAGAAAGATCTTGCGTCCGCCCGTGCGGTCCGCGAGAACCGCGGGATCCACGCCTCCAAGGAGGCGGCGGAGGTTATCGAGCCCGGAGACGGAAAGATAGCGCACATTGGACCTGCCGTCACGCAGAGTGTCGTTCATTCCGCCTTCGACGGAATAGAACCTGCCTTCGGACGCGTTTCCGAGCGCCGGTTCGCTCTCTTCGCCGAAACCGATGTTCTTCTCCTCGAGGAGCTTTTCAAGAGCCGGGAACACGAGCGCCAGAGACAGCTCGTCGGGATGCTGATCGGATTCGTTCTTCTTGGCCGCACAGGGGCCAAAGAATACGACCTTGACGTCCTGCCCGTACGTTTCCTTGAGACGGCGGGCGTGGGCGCGGACCGGAGAAGGCAACGGGGAGATGTACGGCGCGTAGTCCGGCAAATACTTGCGGATCATGTCGACCGCAGCCGGGCACGCGCTCGAAATGAGGAACGGCGAGTCCGTCTGCTCCAGGATCCTGGCCACGTGGGCGCTGACGGACTCCGCACCGTGCGCGGTTTCGCTGGCGGCGTGGAAACCGGCCCTGACGAGCGCGTTCGTGAGCCGGGACATGCTTACGCCCGGAAAATAGCCGGTGAAGCTGGGCGCTATCGAGGCGATCACTTTCACCCCCGAAGAAAGCATTTCCTTGAGACGTGCGTAATCGCTGCGTATCTTCTTGGCGTGCGGAGGGCACACCTTGACGCATTCACCGCAGGCCACGCAGGACTGGGGAATCACGCTCGCCTTGCCGCCGACGATCCGTATCGCCTTGACAGGGCAGTGGCGGACGCATTTGTAGCAGTCCTGGCAGCCGTTTTCTATCGTATATACGGGGGAGGCCTTTTCCACGCCGACTCCTTCCGTTTCTATTTTTTGGGAAACAGGTTTTCCAGCAGGTCGGACATCACGCCCTCGTCGACGCTTGTATGCGCCTTGCCGTCGATGACGACCACCGGTCCCTCAGAGCAGCGGCCTTTGCAGAGGCACGCCCCAAGGACCAGATCGACTTCATCCTGAAGCCCGCGCGCGTCGAGAAACTTCTCGCACAAGGCGAGGTTCTTCTCGTTTCCGCGCGCAAAGCAGGAACTCCCCATGCAGAGGGTTATGCTGGGCCTACTCATAGTCTACCACGCTGGCCCAGTGCAGCAGCAGCTCATGGTTCTTCGCGGTCTGCTCCTTGGCGGATTCAGCCGCGGCAACGACCGGAAGCCACTTCTGCACGTCGGAGATCTTGGCCTTCAGCGCTTCGCAGGCG
>SUVZ01000296.1 GCA_015061765.1 Lentisphaerota bacterium | reverse complement strand
CCCTTCAGGATCTCGCACAGGTGCTTGAAAAGAACGCTCAACCCTGAAATATATTGCTTCAAGAACCGGCATGGGAAACATCAGATCTTTTGCGGTTGGGACAATCGTAGCGCTATCGCTGGTCCTGACGGGTTGGTTCGGACGTGAAGCGGTTGGCTTCAAGGAGGTAAAGGAGGCTCCGCGACCGCCGGAGCCGCCGTCCGTAGCGGTCGTCACCGTCACCAATGCGCTCTTCAATCCCTCGACGGAATATGTCGGTCACGTTGAGGCGGTGCAGATGACGGATATCCTTCCACAGATTGACGGATACATCCGCCGCGTATGCTTTACCGAAGGAGCGAGGGTTGAGAAAGGGGATCTCCTTTTTGAGATCGACCCTGAGCAGTATCTCGCCGCAAAGAACCTGCGCCATTCGGAAGTCGCCAGCGCAAAGGCGAAAGTCACCGTCGCGCAGGCCGAGGTGGAAAGGGCGGAGCGTTATTACAAGCGTCTGGTAGCCGCGGATGAGCGTGGCGTTACCGCCACGGAACGCGACACCGCCGAGACGTCTCTCGCGTCTGCGAAGGCTTCGCTGAACGCCGCCGTGGCCGCAGTAGGTCAGGCGGAGGCCTCCGCCGCCATAGCCGACTTCAATCTGCGGCACACGAAAGTGTATTCGCCCATGTCCGGACGCATCGGCAAGGCGTTCCATCATGTCGGAGACTACGTCTCTCCTTCGAAAAGTGCCCTTGCCCGCGTGGTGCAGACAGATCCGATACGCGTCGTCTTCCCGGTCACGGACCGTGATTACGATGCTTGGCAGGCCGCAGCGGAGCGCGGTGGAAAGGAACTGAAGGATTCGCGCCGCCTGAGGCTCAAACTGCCGGACGGAAGGCTCTACGGATTTGACGGCGTCATCGACTTCGGCGACAACGAGATGAACCGCAGCACGGCTACGCTTCTGATGCACGTGCGCTTCCCGAATCCGTCCGGACGGCTTGTCGCGAACGCGTTCGTGCGCGTCATTTCGGATGAATACGCTCCGGAATCATCGCTTGTCGTGCCGACTGCCGCGCTTGTCAGGACCGATGAAGGGCTTCAGGCGTGGAAGATAGACGACGGCGGACGCGTACATCCCATTTTCGTCGGCGTGGACGGCGAATGGAGAGGCCTTTCGCGCATAGCAAAAGGTCTCAAGCCCGGTGACAGGATAGTGTCGAAGGGCGCGTTCAAACTCAAGGACGGCGATCTTGTGAAGGTGGTGGAGCGTTGAATGTGACAAAGTTCTTCGTTTCGCATTCCCGTCTTACTGCGGTATTGGCGATAATTGCGCTCCTGATGGGCGCAATGTCCGTCTGCCTGCTGCCGGTCACTCTCTATCCGACTCTGGCGCGTCCCGCCATATCAGTATCATGCACCTATCCTGGCGCAAACGCCGTTGAGGTCATGAACACCGTCGCCGGACCTCTCGAGGAGAAGGTCAACGGCGTCGAGGGGATGAACCGCATGACAAGCGCGTGCCACGACAACGGCTCCTATTCCCTCACCGTCAATTTCGAAGTGGGCTACGACCGCGATGTCGCGCTCATGAAGGTCCAGAGCAAGGTGCAGCAGGCTCTGTCGCTTCTGCCGCAGGAAGTCAAGAACACAGGCGTCACCGTTGAGAGCGGAACGACTGAAGAGCTGGGAATCCTCACGCTGCGTTCTCCCGGAGGAAAACTTACCCCCGATCAGATAGCCGACTACGTGTTCGGCGTGGTCAATCCGGCGATTCAGCGCGTTCAGGGTGTCGGCAAGTCCTCGGTCAAGGCGGATAAGCTCGCCGTGCGCGTATGGATGGATCCGGAAAGGATCGCGGCGCTCGGGCTTGCAACCGAAGATGTCGTCGCCGCGATAAAGACGCAGAATGTTCAGGCTTCACTCGGCACTGTTGGTGGGCGTCCGACAGACAATCCGAACACGCGCGTCATAACGCTTGTGTCGAAGGGTCGCCTCTCGTCCACGAAGGAGTTCGCGGATATCGTGGTGGCGACTGACGCAAACGGCGGAATCGTCCGTCTCGGCGATGTCGCAAGGATAGAGATGGGTCCGCAGGGCTTTTCGTACGCGGCTCTTTACGAGGAGCAGCCTGCCGTGTATGTTGTGATGTACCTTCTTCCCGGCGCCAATCCGCTCACTGCGATGGACGAGGTCAAGGCGGAGCTGAAGCGGCTTGAGCCGTTCTTCCCGGGCGATCTTGCGTGGGACATGACCTATGACACGACCGTATACATGAAGTGTGCGCTTCGTGGCGTCGCGCTCGCTGTCGGCATTGCGGCGATTATGGTCTTTCTCGGGGTGTGGGCGGGGCTTAAGTCCTTCACCGCCGCGCTCGTTTGCGTACTTTCGATTTCTATTCCCGTATCGCTCACGGCATTCGCGCTTGCCGCCATCGGCTGCCAGGTCACGCTTCTCACTCTCTATGCGTTTCTCGCGTCAATGGCTTTTGCGGCGGGAGCCGCCGCGCTGTCTGTCGCAGCGGTGCGCAAAGGCCGTCTTCCGGGGAAGGGACACGCCGCTGCCGGCGTCGTTTTCGCATGCGCCGCGATTCCTCTCGCTTGCGTTGACGGTGTTCAGGGAATGCTGTTCCGCCAGTTTTCCGTCGTCTTTGTGATGATGGGGCTGTCATCGGCGGTAAATTCTCTTCTGTTCGTTCCAGTGTTGGCGAAACGAATTTTTTCGCCGGAGAAAGAGCTCGTCGCGTCTGAATCCGTCCGTGCGGTGAAGGTAGCGGCGGGCAGGAAGCTTTTCGCGCTTCTTTTTGCGCTTCTGGGCGGACTTGTCGCCTATGTGCTGTATTCGAAACTTCCCAAAGAGTTTGTCCCGGACGAGGATATGGGGGTTCTGTACGTGGACTGCAAGACCGCTGAAGGCACTCCCATGGAAAAGACCAGCGAGGTCATGCGGCGCATCTACCGCGAGGCGCGGGCGCTCGGCGGAATCGAGAAATGCGTGACGCTGCTTGGAGAGAGCATAATCAACGGCTCGGGCGAGAACCAGTCGAAGATGCTGCTAGTGCTGAAGGACTGGAGCGAACGCGGCAAGGGTGAGACGTCCTACGACATAGCAAGGCGCGTGCAGAAAATCGCCGCCGACATTCCCGAGGCGGAAATCTTCGCGTTGCGCATTCCTCCGGTGAAGGGGATGGGCACGCAGAACGGGCTTACGGTCCTGCTGCAGTCCATAGGCGACAACGATCCGGTGAAATTCTCGCGTGAGGTGTTGAGGATGCGCGGAGTGTTCGAGAAGTCTCCGCTTGCTGAAACCGTCACCGGAGGCTTCTACACGGATACGCCCCATTTGCGTGTAAAGGTAGACCGCGAAAAATGCGAGCTGATGAAAGTGACCATGTCGAGCGTCTATACGGTCCTTCAGCACAATTTCGGTTCGATATACGTCAACGACGTCAATATCGGCACGCAGGTCAACCGGGTCACCGCCATGTCCGACTGGGTCGGGCGCGCCGGACCCGCCGATGTGCGGAAGCTTTATGTGCGCTCGAAGACGGGTGGGATGGTTCCGCTTGATGCGCTTGTCACATGTTCCGAAGAGTTGGGACCCCGCTCCTGCTACCGGTGCAACCAGTATCTCTATTGCACGGAGCAGTTCATTCCGAAGCCCGGCGTCTCCACGTCGGAGGCGATCGGGGAGGTGCTCAGGATATGCCGCGAGAACCTTTCTCCTGGATTTATAAACGACTGGTCTGGCTTTACGTATGAATCGTTGAAAAGCCGCGGAGACGAAGGACTGCTCTTCGGACTATCCGTCTTTCTGGTGTACCTTGCGCTTGTTGCGTACTGCGAAAGCTGGCGCAGAGCGTTCTGGCGGATTCTGCCGTCGGTCTCGGCGGCCTTCGGCGCTGTCGCGGCGCTGTATTTGTCTGGCGTGGCGTTTTCCGTGTATTCACGCTATGCGCTTCTCATGCTTGTTTCATCGACGGTTGCGATGTCGCTTCTGACGGAGAGCCTGCCGACATTCCGCAAACGTGCCGTGCTGCCGATTTTGGCGGCGCTGACGATGCTGCCTCTCGTGTTCGCGTCAGGAGCGGGATCGGCGGGAAGCTGTTCGCTCGGCATGACGTTTTTCGGCGGCTATGCCGCATGTGCGTTGTTGAGTGGATTTTTGGCGGTGCGGGGCTCTTGTTAAGCTGCGCGCCGTTGCCTTCAAAGAATAATAGGCTGGATTGTCGAGAAGAACCGACCGACTCCGCTGGATGTTGTCAGGATTCTGTGGGGATTCTGTGGGGACAGACCCTTGCGAGGAGGAGATTTTGGTCAGATCTTGGCGAGAATGTCGGGAATGTTGGATTTGCATAGTACGGTAAACCCGAAGCACTTTCTTCCCAAATCCTTAAGTGACGCGCCGATAAGATAAAGCTCCTTATCGTCAACGATTAAGAAACGATCGTGGAACGCGGCACTGGTCTTGACTGAAATGCCGCCATATTGCGCATTGAATTTTGTGATATCGCTGGCAGCAAGCTTGTTGCCGCGTGGTGATGTCACCACTTCCACCATAACGCCCTTGCGCTTCTTCGCAAGCATGTCCAGTGTTGTTGGTCCGACCCACGAATCGATCAGAACTATCTCCTTCTTCGCCCGTCCAATCAGCTTTTCCACCAACGAACACGCATCCCACAACTGCCCCTCATAAAACACACCCTGAAGCGGCGGCGTTTGCGTCTGCACGAAGAAATCAACTTTTTCTTTCAAATCGGCAATGTCGCGTTCATGTGAAAGCAATTTCCGATCGATTGCGGCTAGTTGAGCCGACTGCTGTGCGCCGGCAAGCATTTTCTTCTTAAGTATTCCTGTCGCCCATCGTCTAAAGCACGTACCTATCAGCGACTTGACACGATACCCAACTGAAATGATTACATCCAAGCTATACAAGGCAATAGGTCGACCTCGTTGATTTATGTGCAAAATTTGCACATTATTCTTTTCGTCACATTCCCCTTCGCTGAAAACATTGCGAATGTGCTTGGTTATTACCGAACGCTCACGTTGGAACAACTCACACATCTGTTCCTGGAAAATCTAGGGACACACCCTAGGGGAAATAAATTGAAAATAAGGGAAAATAAGAACCCTGTTTGCTGCAATGAAAATCTTCAGTGGATAGGCGGCGGTTTTGAGAGATATGGTTGCTTGAAGTGAAGGTTCCGAGTTTCTGATTCCTGGTTTCCAGTTGCAAAACCAGAAACCAGGAACCCGAATGTGGATTGCATCGTCGTCGTGTACAACTACGGCTCGTCACTGGCTTCCATAAGTCTGTTGAAGGGTATGAGAAAGTCAATGAATCCATTT
>SUVZ01000295.1 GCA_015061765.1 Lentisphaerota bacterium | reverse complement strand
CGTGAGCCACGCACGTGTCGTCACGCTACGGTTGATGACCACAAGCGCATCCTGCTGCAACGCGTCCGACGTCGCCTGAATACGCCCGACCAGGACTTCAAAGTCATTTTTCTTTTTGCTACGCATGTTTCACCTCCATCATCTCACTCTCATCGTCGGCAATCTGTTTCTTAGGTTCTTCAAGTGTCATACCGCACCTTCACTGGATGTTTTACCACAAGACATGCCATTTCGAACCGCTTGAATTCAATTGACGACGTCTCGCCAATCATCAGATCATTCTTGAACTTGTCTGTATCCATGCGCGTTCCTCTTTTTAGTGCAAGCTGTATTTGCTCCAGCATGTCTCAATCGTATCGTCTCTCTGCGGCATCGCCATAGTCTCTACTCCACCATCATCCTATACACTCAATCCTATACTAAGGTCTTGTTGTCCCCATAGATAGCAATTATTTCCAATTCACACAAATCAAACATCTCGCCGTCCATGAACAACATCCCACTCCGACAAATTCATTTTTTGCTTGGCTTGAGAATACATCTCCTGACTTACAATTTCCTCATCAGGGGCAAAGCTATAATCCATTGAGCCCACCCTCCTTAAAAGACAAAACACCTGATGAGTCTCACTTTGCACAAACAAAACAAGTACCTCATCTGTCGTTTTATCCAATCCATGATCCCGCAGCACCGCAAGCGTACGGCCATAGGCCCTTGCGCAGTATTCTAATGCGTCTTCTTCCGAATCATAAGGAGCCACCCCAAGATAAAATGCCGTTTCCATCAATGGCATCGGCTCGCTCGAAATTGCAAATGAACCACAGAATGCTTTTCCATTCTTTCTGAAAGAATGAAGATGTGAATTGAACTTCTGTGACATCATGCGCTTTGTTTTTGCCGTGCAACAAAGCAACCTTCCCTGACATGAAAGATATGAGAGAATCGCTTCGTTTCGATCTACTCCTTCAACCATTGAAAGAGAGCGAACCATTGTATCATCTATCGCATCCAAGAAACTTCTTTGCCCGAATATCTCCTGCCTCTTCACAAAATCTTTAGACCAATCTTTTGTTGCTCGCTCGAAACAATCGCTATCAGTTATTAATACACAATCCGCCTCAAACAGCTTTTGCCAAAGTGGGTAATTGGTTAAATAGATAGCAAAAAGCGTGAGTTCACCATACCCAATAATTGCGCGTTTCTTCCCGGCAATCAGTCGCTCACGTTCTTGAAGCCAATATAACAAATCGCCGACAGTAAATAGTTGATCAAGAATTCTGTAGAAGTCGCGCAAAAGAAAGCTATGCACAATACCCCAACTTTTAATCTGCGCCGGCACTTCCGTTACGACCGGCGGAATATCGCCAAATCTCTCCTCTGGATCGTCATACTTCTTATCATTGAAATCGACAACGACGACAGGAACTACATGCGCCACCAAATCCAACGGAAATTGATACATATCATTACTATTCGGGATCCAAACTTGCGGAAGCCCAACAGACATCTTTTGATGCAATGAAACTGCTAATTCCTTAAACTGCCCTGTAGCCTCTTGCAGTGTCTTAATCAAACGCTTTCTATACACCTCTCCTTTCTCGCTATTAAGATCATCACTCGTCATCTGCTTCCACTTTGCTTGAAAGACAATCATATACGGGAGGGCAAGGACAACAACATCTCCAAGTTCTTTTTCTTGTCCATGGACATGGATTTTGGGTGAATGATACACACAATTCCGTCCGAAACGCCTAATCAACGCTTCATACAGCTCCTTTTCTCGGACATCACCCAAACTGCTAATATCAGACATAACGCGTATCCATTACACAAACTTTAACGAACGAATAAGAATCCGTGCAAAATCGATAACGACATCCTTGGCATCTTCGTCGTTTCTCACCAAACGTGCCTTGATGTTTTCAAGAACTGGGTATTGAGCTTTCATCTCATCAACCGTCAGATTATAAAGCAACGGCAGAACAACCTTTTCGCGAGACTCATTTTGACGTGTCAACAATTCAGTTAGTTCCTGATTCGTCCACTTGCGATCAATAAACTCCGGCGAAAGAATGACAATGCCGAATCGGCATTTCGACAGCCCTTCTTGAATCTTCTCCTTTAAGCCATCGCCCCAATCAATCTCAGTCGAGTCATACCAAATTCGAATGCGCAGACGATTAAGCTGCTCATACAACGAATCAACAAAGCTTTGCTTGTTCGCATTCGCATGCGAGACAAAGACATCATACTCGTATCGTTCTGACACTCGTCTTGCCACCATCATCTTCTCCAATTGCGCACGGAGCATCTGATTCTGTTGTTTTGTCGATTCATTCAGCTCAATCGTAGCCAACGCCGCCTTACGTTTCAATTCATTTTCCTTACGAGCGGCTTCATTCATCGCATGAATACTATCACTTATCCTGCTAAAATCATAAGCAGAATGTGCCTGAAACGCCGCCAATCGGTCAGCATCACCAGCCGCCGACAACCGTTGAAACTCCTCAAACTCAGTCATTCTACATCTCCTATCTTCACCTGACCGTTCATCAACAACGGGAGAAGAAAATCGCGAAGAGTAGCTAACCGAGCCGATTCCGTCAGCTTGCGCAGTTCTTCGCGGAGACGCTCGGTCTCGGCTTCGTCGCTCGGCTGCTTGCACCCACTTCGTGGCTCAGTCGCTACGCTCCTTCGGGCAACCTGACGCCTTCGGCGCAGGCGAATATGCATGACGGCATATTCAAGCAAAGCATCCAGCCGTTTTATTGCCTCTATCGTACCATCTCTCTGCGGCATCGCCATAGTCTCTACTCCACCACACCTACTCCGCCAATTGGGTCTGTCACTCTATCATCCTTTCGTGCCATTCTTTACTTTGCCTCGACATCAATCACTTCCCAATGCCCGCCTTTATCCGGTCCGATTCGACGAATACGTCCAGACGCTCTCAGCCTATCCAGCACCTTGCGTACTCCCGCAACGGACAAACCAATCGCTTCGGCCATTTTGGGCAAGGACATAGTTTGATCATCTTTCAGCACAAGCAGTAGCCGATCCTCACTTTTCATGCTACTTTTCATGCTACTTTTCATGCTACTATCCTGTTTAGACAGGTCAAGTTCCTGATGTTGCCTAGCCTTGGCAACTTTGGCTTCGAACGCCGTAATCAACTTGAACGAGAACTCCGCCTTGCCATTGCCGTTTGCCTCAAGCTCGCCCTGCACCATGTTGATGCCGCGATTGTAGCAGTTGACGTAGCCTAGCACCTTCATGGCTTCGGCGATTATCGGGTTCCGGTAGTCGCTGACGTTCGGGAAGTTCTCGGGCCTCGCCCGTCCATAGAGCCCGCCATGATTGACGATTTCGAGGCGATCCGCATACTGGTAGAAGTGAATCGGCGCATTACCTTGGTAGTCGCGGTGCATGATGGCGTTCATCACAAGTTCGCGTATCGCGCCTTTGGGATAGTCGGTGCGGGTCTCTTCCCGCAATGCGGTCACGAATACAGGGCGCTTCCGCGCAATTGTCGTTTCAATGAAGAGGTCTATCTGCGCGAGCATTCGAACAATCGGCCCCTTGAAAGGATGTTCGTTCAGGATGGTAGCTGCCTTGTCGCGCCCGCCGAAGCTTACATATTGGACGTATGCGCCAGGGAAGAATCGGCGAGGGTCTTTGCCAAAGAGCAAGACGGCGGCGTTTGTGGGCAGACCATACGCGCTGTTGAAGAACCTGAGGGATTCCATTTTGCGTTCAATTGGACGGTCGTCGGCAGCAAGGATTTCCGCGTCCACGGCCTTGGGCAGATAATCGTGAAGGAAGAGGTCGAGGTCGATATCGTCAAGCGAAGCACCAAAGCATGGCCGGGCATCGAATGTCGTAAAATTCCGCGCCTTGCGCTCGGCAAGGATTGTCTCTTCTGCAGGCGAAGCGATATCCCGGCGCGGCCCTATGCGAATCCATGTGCGCCAGCGATATCTGACCGGCGGCTGATCGGACGGCAACACTTCCACGGCAATCACATCGCCGCCCGGCAGGGAGAACGAGTCAACCGAAATCGTCGGAATCGGCAATATGTTCCCGTCAGATCGTATGGCCGCAAACTTCTGCAGAAGCTCGTCCGTCGCCTTCATTCCACACGGATGCCCCTCGTTGTCAACGCCGATGAAGAGATAACCCGGCTTGCCACAGTCTGGCATGTCGTTCGCGAACGCGCAGACGGCCTCGCCGAACTTGTCCTTGTCCGTCGTGGACTTGGTTCGTTCGACACGGTACGTCTCCGTGGACGCAAGCAGTTTTTCCAATTCGCTTTTCGTTATCATAGTGCTCCTCCTCGCCAGATTATACCATACTGCCGCGCCCTTCAAACGTCATCTGCCGTCAAACTTCATCCGTCAGCCTGCGCAGCTCTTCGCGGATGCGTTCGGCCTCTTCCTCGTCCCCATGCATGACAGCATACTCAAGCAAGGCGTCAAGTCGCTTGATCGCCTCTATCGCATCGTCTCTCTGCGGCATCGCCATAGTCTCTACTCCACCACTTCTAGGGGCTGTCCATCTGACATCCCTTCTTTTGCGCCATGACACAATCCATCATTACCGCGTCTTGCCGCGCCAAAGACAGTTTCGGCAAAAGCCTGTTCACCCTTCTCTGTGAGAGAAAACCTCTCATAGCCCAAAAGGGTTTTCCTCTCCACAATCAACCCCAAATCCTCCAACCGCCGAACAGTCTCCAGCAACTCGTCCCGCGTCAAATACGGCTGTGCCACATCAATTTCCACACGATGCATCACCTGCAAAAAAGACATTGGCCTTCTCTGCTCGTGCAGCAGTTTTAAAACCATGGTTTCCAGAAAAACATTTCGCATTTTGTGTTCTCCCAATAATACTCACGAAACCCTGTCGCTTTATTATGGCGAAATCCACTTACGCCGTTCAGCCTCATCAAGTTTATACATCAACATGCTGGCAAAGTATAGCTTCCGCAGAGCATCGTTCTTATCAATTTCAATATTATCATGGGCCTTCGGATTTCGAATTGCTGACATTCCCCCAGCAAACATATACATGTATCCACGTTGTACATCTTGTTCACTAGGGTCTGCCGAATCCGCAAGACGAATCAGAGAGGTTTCTGGCGAAAATACTTTTTGCATAAGCTGAACACCGTCCGTCTTGATTGAGACCCGTCCCTTCACCATTTCCATCCCGCGCTTGAGATCGATAAGGACAAAGCATTTGAGCAGAAAGTTATAGAAGACAAGATCAACCCTGCACGGATGATCCGTGTTGAGCGGTATGCGATATTGACTGGCGACAAAGGAGAATCC
>SUVZ01000294.1 GCA_015061765.1 Lentisphaerota bacterium | reverse complement strand
CCGATGCCGTCAGCGCAGAAAGAAGCGATGCTGAGAATACAAGTCTCTTGGTCAAGGTTTTCATGGTTTTCCTTTCACTTTAAAAACGTTTACGCGCCGTTTATCGTACAGTCAGCACAAAAGCGGCTTTACGCTTAAATTCACAAGTAACATATTCAAGCAGCACATTGCCGCCTGAATCCAGCGCCCGGTAGAGAAGTTTCCAATAGCCCGGCACAATCCCGGTCATCTCTGTCGCCCCGGTTCCTTCGCCTTCAGCTGAAAAAATCGTATTGGTGCATGTTTCGGCGCCATTTTTGCCGGAAAGCCTTATAGCGCTGATTGTAACCGATGAGGAATCCTCTGCCCATCCGGTGGAATATGCGAGATTGACTTTATCTCTGGCTTCGGCGACCAGCCGCAGCGAATCTTCGCGGGAATCGACTTCTGTCGTCGCAGTCTCATCCGATTTAAATCCGAAGGAGACGATAGCGGTCAAAGGTTCTCCAATCGCAACTCCATCCGAAAGAGTCCACAGCAAAAGTCTGTACGCGGGGGTATCGGCGACAGGCTGCGTCCAGGTGAACACGCCTTCCTCATTGATATCACCGATCTTTAGGACATTGGTCGTCGACCCGAGCACCGACTCAATGCGAACCGACGCGTTCTCGGCTTTCCATCCCGGACTATATCTCAGATTGGCCGCTCCAATTACACCCGAAACGTTTTCGGTGCGCAGGTCGACCGAAATCGGATCGGCAACGGCAATCAGTTCTCCGTCGCCCTTGGCTGTAAACGCAGTCAAGGTCAGCGCGAATATCAATGCTCGCGACATTGCAGACATACAACTGATCCTCCTTTCAAGATATTCTGATGAACACATTTTGCAACGAAACACTCTTCTTATGATGCGCATATTGTACAATATGGCAAATTGATAAGCACCCCCCTAATTATAGGGGGCAACCTAAAAGGCTGCACTACTTATGGTAAAATGTCGGGCATAAATGACTAAGACGGCAATCATTTTTTTCTCAATGGCGACAATCGCCTTTATCAGGGTTTCAGCATCTGATTCATCCGGTGGCGAAACCAATGTGGTACGGACGGTATCGGAGCTTACCAGAACCATCAACGACGCGCCTTCGGTAAATGCCCCTTTCGACATAACGGCAACAGTCACCGCACCGCCATCCTCTCCCTGCTGGATGTTTGCCGTAAGCGATGACACCGGCGCGGCAACGTTGCATCCGTCACAATGGAAATCGCCGATCAATCTTCGTTGCGGCGATATCATTCGTGCAAAGGGTTTTATAAGGCCGTACATTCCGACCGGATTCACCGCCGCCATGGCAGACAGCATCGAGATTATAGGCAACGCGCCGCCGCCTCAGCCGATTACGATGGATTATCCGCTTATTCGAACGGGGAAATACAACAACCGTTTAGTGAAAATAAACGGGCTTGTACGGGATTCATTTCGGGATGAGATTGACAGCAACTGGAATTATGTCCAGATTCAATGCGGATCAGAATCAATTTATGTCTGCTTCATCGGAAAGGAAAACGACGAATCCATTTTAAAATCTCTGATCGGCAGCGAAATAACCGCAACCGGATTATACACACAGCACCGAGGTGTACGTCGGTTAATCGGTTTTACCGTTTATGCCGACGGCTGGGATGCCATTACCGTCACCCGACCGGCACCCGAAAACCCGTTCGCGGTGCCCGACCTTGACAAGCTCAGAAGTGATCATCTGTACGGCGTTCCCAATCTTCAACGCTACCGTACCGTCGGGCGAGTGATTGCAATTTGGCGAAAAAATCATATATTGCTGCGCGACCGGAACAACTCCGTTGTGCGGGTAGACCTCATCGATGACACTCCGCCAAAATACGGTGACTTAATCGAAGTCGCAGGGATTCCCGAAACCGATTTGTACCGATTCAACCTGTCACGGGCCATTTGGCGGCGTATCAATGATTCAAGATCGGTCTACCGCCCACATCCTACCGCTGACGTAACGATCAAGATGCTCACGACTGCACCTTCCGGCGAACGGGCATTCCAAACAAATTACCACGGAATGCCGATACGGATCACCGGCATCGTGGTAAGCCTGCCGAGCGAGGGCGACTATGCTCGCATAGGACTTAAATGCGAAGGTCAGATCATCCCCATTGACGCCGGCTCATATCCAGATGCGTTTAAGGATGTGGAAGTCGGATGCAAAATCTCAGCATCCGGCACATGCCTCATGGACACGGAAAACTGGCATCCGAATGCACCGTTTCCGCATATAGAAGGATTCTCGATCATAGTGCGCACCCCTGATGACATAAAGATTCTCTCATATCCTCCGTGGTGGACGGCAGGCAAGCTGGTGGCCGTAATCGGCGCCCTTCTGGCGTTCCTGTCCGGAATTGCCGTATGGAACAGGATGCTGAACCGTGTTGCGGAACGTCGAGGGCGGGAACTTGCCGATGAAAAGCTCGCGCATGTAACTTCCGAACTCAAAGTATACGAGCGTACGAGTCTCGCCGTCGAGCTTCACGATTCGCTTTCGCAAAACCTGACCGGCGTATCTCTCGCCATCCGTGCTGCGAACCGTTTGGCGGATTCAGACGCCGACGGCATGCGCCATTCGCTCAACGTTGCCGCCAAAGCTCTCGATTCATGCCGTGATGAACTCAGGAACTGTCTGTGGGATCTGCGGAATCAGACGCTTGAAGAAACCGACATGAACGAGGCCATCAGGCAGACTCTTGCGCCGCATGTCGGCGACACCAAACTTTTCATCCGCTTCAATGTTTCACGAGAGCGTCTTTCCGATAATACGGCCCACAGCATCCTGCGCATAATCCGCGAGCTTGCATCAAACGCGGTAAGGCACGGCGGCGCTTCAGCGATAAAAATCGCAGGGTCGATCGAAGACGATAGACTCCTCTTCTCAGTTTCGGACAACGGTTGCGGATTCAACCCGGAGAACCGCCCGAATGCCGCCGGAGGACATTTCGGCCTTCAGGGAATCCAAGATCGGGTCGACGGGTTTGAAGGTGAAATGTACATAAAGAGCGTACCGGGCGCCGGAGCAAAAGTGACCATTTCGATCAAGGCCGTGAGCACCTGAAATAAACTGTCCGCCAATTGGATACACCATGAAAAACACCATACGAGTTCTCATTGCAGACGATCACACTATCGTAAGAATAGGGCTCAGAACCCTTCTCGCCGCTGAAAAGGATATCGAAGTGGTCGGCGAGGCAAAAAACGGTGAAATGGCGGTAAACGAGGCGTTGCGCCTTTTGCCGGACGTCGTCATAATGGATCTGATGATGCCGAAGATGGACGGTGCGGAGGCGACCGCCGCGCTCCACGAGAAACTTCCGGAGACGAAAGTGATAATCCTTACGACTTTCGGTTCTTCGGACGGCATCGCCCACGCGATTGAATCCGGCGCCTCCGGTGCGCTCATGAAAACCGCCGATGACGCCGCGCTCATATCCACGATCCGCTCGGTGGCAAGCGGCAAGACGGTGATCTCCCCCGACATAAAACGCCTTCTCGCGGACGATCCGCCGATTCCTGTTTTAACTTCTCGACAGACCGAGGTTTTGCAGTCGATGATGAGAGGCCTTACCAACCGCGACATCGCAAAACAACTTGGAATCCGTCAGGACGGCGTAAACGAGCATGTGGCGGCAATCCTTGCCAAAATCGGGGCGGCAAATCGCACTGAAGCCGTCGCCATAGCCCTGCGCAAGCATCTGCTGAAATTGTAAAAACCACCTATTTTCTCATTTAGAACAGAAAAAATCCAAACAGTAATAATTCATTCTACTCTAAGAATTAGTCCGAACCATATTCTCAATTTATATCGACCATGAGATTTTGTCGAACTGAATAACTGTTCTATTTTCTCACGACTGTCTCATAGGAGACTTACTCTCCAGATAATGTATCTCATGGGCTGCACACCAACTTGATGAAATGCACGGGTGAATTCGCCCATGTACCAGAAACAAGTTGCTTTCAATAAGTTGTTTCCAATTCACCAGAGAACACGACCGTGAATTACGCAAATGCATCCATGGTTTCCCGACATTGTAGAACGGGTTTGCCAGTACTTGCCCTGTATGGTATGATTCACCACTAATGGAAAAGATCAGTTCTCAGATGGAAGTAAGGGCTCTTGCCGAAAAGTTTACGGCAAGGGCTGCCGCTGTTGCGGCTCGTGTAAGCCATGCCAACGGCGAGGGTGACGTGCAGCGTATTGTTGCGGAAGACAGGGCACGGTTCGGTGCGGACAATGTCGGCGTGGCATACGCCACATACGGCATCGCCGAGACTGGCACATGCGTTGTGGAGACAGACGACGAGGCAACGCGCCTCGAAACCATGCTACCCGAGACAAGCATAATAATACTGAAAATGTCCGATATCCTCCACTCTCTTCCGGACATCGCACCATATCTGCGCGAACGCCAGAAGGATGGAAAGATATCCTACACGTCGTTGATTACAGGTCCAAGCCGCACAGCAGACATCGAACGCGTCGGCGCGATAGGCGTACACGGGCCGCTGGACGTACACATCATTCTGCAGGAAGGCTGACCTATGTCCCACGAATCCCCAAAATCCCCCCGTGACTACCACCGACAGATCGCCGATGCGTTGGACGACTCGTTCCTCAGAAGGACGCTGGACAAGTTCGCGGTGGAATACCGGGCCAGCCGCGACGCCGTATTCGGCGAAATCGAAGGTGAATCCATAATCAGGCGAATTGCCGACACGAAGGACAACACGGCAAAACACCTTGAAGAACTCTATGTGCAGTTCAAGGCCGAGGCCGAGAATCGCGGCGTGACCGTACACCGCGCCGCAGACGCTGACGAGGCATGCAGGATCATCACGCAAATAGCCAGAGAGAACGGCGTAAAGAACGTGGTGAAGTCCAAATCCATGACCGCCGAAGAGATAGGGCTCAACGCTCACCTTGAGGAGGCAGGACTGGACGTGTGCGAGACCGATCTCGGAGAATGGATCATCCAATTGCGTGGCGAAGGACCCTCCCACATGGTCATGCCGGCGATCCACCTCTCCCGCGGACAGGTCGCCGACGAATTCGAAAAGGCGACGGGCGAAAAGCAGGACCGCGAAGACGTTCAGAAACTCGTCAAGGTGGCTCGACGCGAACTCAAGCCGAAATTCCATGAGGCCGACATGGGCATTTCGGGAGCGAACCTCTGCATAGCCGAAACCGGAAGCATCGCCATCGTAACGAACGAAGGCAACGGACGTCTCGTGAACACCCTTCCTCGCGTCCATGTGGCTCTGGCCGGACTCGACAAGCTCGTTCCGACCATTGAAGATGCGCTGAACT
>SUVZ01000002.1 GCA_015061765.1 Lentisphaerota bacterium | reverse complement strand
ACGGCGGAATACACCATGCCCTGATTGCCGCCGCCAAGAACGCCCTTGACCCGAAATCCGCCGAACTTCTTTCCGTTCAGGTCAATCATCGGCGGCTCCTGTCCCCTGCCACGGATTTTATTATCTCGGCCGCAAGTTCATACGCCTCCCCTGAAGTCGGATCCAGTTCGGCAAGCTTTCTGAATTTTCCGACAGGAATCCTTCTGCCGTGTTTTCCGCCCTTGAGCAACACGTCAAACTTCTGGATCTCCCGCACAAGATCGCAGGCGGCGCCGGAGAATCCGTTTTCATCAGGCTTCATCGATGCGATCGTCTGCCCACACATCCGGACATTGCCGCATGCGGCGGACCCGACCGCCACCTTCATATGCTCTATGAATTTCGGAAATACGGCACGGTCCCGGCTGAGTACACCCAAAGCGACCTCCGCTTCACGGCAACGCACCGCCACCGCCGCCTCTGCAGCCTCTGCCTTAAGCATCTTGGCTCGCTCCGCCTTCAGCATGTCGGTCAGCTTTTTCCGTTCGCGCTCCTCCACAGAATCCTCCGCGCGCTTTCTTCGCTCCGCGAGGACATCCGGTGCTTGCACAACAGACTTTACCCACTCCGCACGGGGCGAAACGGATCGAGGCTCGACCTTGGGTTCGACCGGCGCCACCTCCTTTTCAGGCGCTGTATGAGCCTCGCTTTCCGACACGACACTCATCGTCTCCTGTGTTATGGAATGAACCGGTGTGGGGATCGCTTTTTCCTTCCGTCCAACCGTAAAAACCGCGAGCACGGCAAACAGGAATCCTAGGAACAGCAGACAAACCGTCATAACCGTCATCAGCGGATTGCGACGGCACATCCGCACAAAATTCCGTGTCACATCGAACGAAGCTTCCCGATCGTTTTCATGCCGTGCGGAACAACCGTCTTCCGTCCCCGCTTCGGGACACAGCGGAACCGTCTCCGTCAGGCCGGTGTCGCGGCAGGACGTCCCCGCCGACGTATCATGCGTCGCGGGTTCCTCTGAACAATCTTCGACGTCTTCGGATGGGATCGGAGACGGAAGCTCCTTCTCCGCCGCAGGCAGATCCTGCACGGAAATCAGAACAGCCGTCACGTTGTCAACCGCACCGGCGGAATACACCGCCTCTATCAGTTTTCCTGCGGCAAGATTCATGTCGCTGCGGTTTTCGCGGACGATTGACAGTATCCTCTTATCGGGAATCATCCTGGAGAGTCCGTCGCTGCATACGAGAACGACATCCCCTTCGCACACCTGCATCGGAGTGATGTCGACCTCAACGCTCTCCGCTATGCCCACCGCCCGCAGAATCATCCCCCGGAACATAGGATTCAGATCAGACTCTTTCTTTACCCCGACCAACTCGGCCGCAGAATGATCCTTCGTGATCTGCCGGATCTCCTTGCCGCGGATCCGGTACACGCGGCTGTCGCCGGCATGCATCACCAGCGCATCCGCCGGACGCGTCGCGTCAAACACCACACCCGCAAAAGTAGAACCGCACCCTTTGAGCCTGCGCGACTGCGCCCGCCGGAACACCCACGAGGAGGCCGAGTTCACCGCCGCCGACACTCCGCGGGAAATCTCCCACGCCGAATACGCGCCCTCGGACGGCATCGGATATTCCCTGCAGAAGCCGTCCAACGCCTGAACAACCGCCGCCGAGGCGATCTCCCCGTCGTCGCCGCCGCCCATGCCGTCCGCAACGCACCATATGCCGTGCGAGGGATAAGCCCCGTATGCATCCTCGTTGTTTTTGCGCTTGAGTCCTATCTCACTCCGTACCGCATAAACCAGATGTCCGAAACGCTTCATCTGAAAGCCTTCTCCTTTTTCCCTGCGCGGCTCAGTCCATATGAAAACACGCTTCTGTCCACGCCCGATCTCGCCACCATCAATGTCAGTTCGTCCTGTCCACGCCTGAACGCAAGCAGAGTTCTGCCGTTCAGCTTTCCGACAGGGATCTCATGCGACAGCCGCCAGCCGGATGCTGCCGCAGCGGCAATGAGCCTCGCCCGCGCCTGTACATACGGCGCATAGACGACCCCCGACGCGGCCCAGCCGCCGGCCTCGGCGACTCCGGAAGTCACCTCCGCCCCCACGGGTATGCGGAACGGTTCCGCCGCAAGGGCAAAGCCTGCGGCGAAAACCAAAAACGCAACTATGGAGGATCTCAATGGCATCAGTCGATCTTGATCGTAACAAACCCGCTTTCCCCGGACGGCATCTTCACAGAGAGCTTCACCCTGTTGCCGGAAAGCGTCGCCGTCGCGATGTCGGATTCTGTAGCAGGCGACATGCCCTTGAGCGTAGCGCCCAGCCTGACCTTGCCCGCAAAAGCCTCCTTGGCCGCCTTCAGCTGCTTCGCCGTGCCGCCAAGCTTGAGCTCAACGGTCACACTGCAGGAACCCGTCGAAGAATCGAGCTCGAAGTCGGTTATCGAAATATCCACCTTCTCGCTGTCGCCGAGCAGCACCGCATCCGCAAGGATCTCACTCACAACAGAGGAGATGTAGGCACGGTTACTCGCCTCGACCGCAGCCTGCGTGGCTGAATCCAGACGTTCGAACCAAGCACGGAACCTGTTGTACGCCGCTACGGTCGTGATCTTCGCCGCGACTTCCGTGTCGCCCCAGGACATCTTGCCGATCAACGCCACGACATCCGCATCCGTAGCGCCGACGGGAAGCGCGGGAAGCATCGCATCCGGAATCGTCGCCGCGAGACGCAGGAAGTCCAGAAGCTCCGAGGCGGACATATACCCGTTCGTGTGCGCCAGACACCTATCCGTATCCGGAGCCACAGCCCCCATGAACGGAAGAGCCCTGCCTGCGAAACCGGGCGCATACGACGTCTCGCAGCGGTTTGAGCCTACGCTTGCATAGTCGTCGTACCGGCACACATAGTTCGTGAGCACGAAGCTACGCACATCCAGATCCTCCTTGAGAAGCTTGATTATACCGCGCGTGGCGACACCATCGTTGCCCGCAACGTCGTTTCCGCTCAGGTAGAGGACACGCGGAGAGTAGCCCTCGCCGCGCAATTCAACCACACGGGCACCGGCTTTGGCATCATTATCGTACATCACAACCGTGAGATCCGGATTTTCCTTTATCTCGAACGTCTTTGTTACCGTACCCTCATAATTTCCCTTAAGCTCGACCGTCGCCGTATAGGTTCCGGGAGTGGTCCAGTCTCCGGCGCTCCATCCTATGCTGTATTCATTGGCGCTGAGATACCGTCCGCCCGCATACACACTTACGGAAGGCTTCGTAAACTTTGATCCGTTGTACATATACTCCTCGGGAACGAAAGTGACGGTCGCATCCTCCGCCTTGGTCGGACATACCGCGTATGTGGCATACGCCGTGTTTGTATAGTCGTACAGGAAGTTCACCGACACGGTATATACACCGACAGTAGTGAAGTTGCCGCCGGAATGCGCGACAGTATAGTTCGCCGGAGGTATCACGGCCTCGCCCACCTTGACCGAAACAACCTGTGGCTTGTGGACGGACGCGGTATAGTTCGTCAGCGAATATGCAAGTTCAATCACCGCATCGCCGCCATTGCCCATGGGCCAGAAATTATCAGGGTATTTTGCGGGATCGGGGATATCCGACAAAGCGTCTATTCTCTTAGGAGGATTATCACTGTATGTCGGCATCGGCACACCGTCTTCACGAATCACGCTATCTTTGATACCAGCGTAAGACCAGCCGGAATCCAACGAGTTCCAAAGATCTCCGTCGAAAGAAAACCAGCCAAAGAACTGCTCGCCCGGAGAAACAGGACGCGGCAGCTTTCCATAAGGCTGGCCGCGTGTATAATACCGCACCCATTTAAGATCAAACTCCCTCGTCACCTCCCCTGCATCATTTGTCGTGACCGAAGCGACCACATATAACGGTATTCCGAAAATACCGTTGTAATTCGCAAGGAAATCGCTGTCCGTCGCAGGAAATGTTTCATCAAAAAATCTGTTCCATCCTTTACCGAACTTGTGGCTTTCATCGCCGCTTCCATGCAGAGTGTCGCCACCGACATCTCTATTGCACGCATCCAAAATATACGCGCCCTTGGCAATGACGCTCCAGCCGTTCGGCTGATCTATATATCTGGCGAATATCGATGTGTGATTGCAGAATTTGACTATCGCGCCGTCTTCAATGGTTAATGTCGCACCCTCTTTGATGAACACATTGTCCCGTACAAGATGAACGCGATCTGCAGTCCATACCGTATCATTGGAGATTATACCGCCTTCCACATACACATCGTTAAGCACGCAAAGCACATTTGTCATGCCTTCAGTACGATAGGCTTCAGGCATCAGCGATCCGGCCGTAATCAATCCATCTGCCACAGACATGGAATCCCATTCAAACGGATCCAATGCGCCGTCGGGATGTCCGATCTTCTCTGTACCTGTCGCAACCAATCCTCCGCATTTGTTGTTCTGCCGTGTATCAACTCGCACACAGTTGGAGACGGTTTCATTTTCCTCGCTTCCGTTATACTCTGAACGCCCTTTGACAACCACGCAAAAACGCGGCGTATGGAAATTATTGACCTCCGGCCACATCAGTTCATTGACATCGCCAACGTACTGATCATCCGATCCATAGGCAATATCACCCCATTCGCTCAAGTTCCAGGTTATACGGTAAACGCCGGAACTGGGGCATATAAACTCGCAGTCATGTTTTTCGTTTTCAACGATCTGAACACCTCTGCATCCGCCGTTGTTCTCGTATACAATGTCATTATACCCGTATCTGGGATTTTTTCTGCACGAGCTGGCGTATGTAGTTTCGTCAAATTCAAATTCTTCACCTTCCCTGTCCCAACCGACAAGCGAAATCGTTACAGGGACATCCTTTGCCGGCGTGACCACACGGAAATCGAGATCGACCAGCCCATTCCACGGCCAGCGGGATTTCAACCCGACATCAAGAATCTGAACCGTTCCGTTCTCTTCATAAGGCGACTCCTTCTGGAATACAGTGACAGTCCTCGTTACAATCACGTCATCGGGGCGACCGTTGTCTCCCGCCTTTACGGTAATCGTCGCAGTCCGTGAGTTGTGATAGGGATTTGCGTCAACTGTGTAGGTAAACGTACCGTTGCCCTTGCCGAACGCGGAAAGATGCACCCACGGAGCATTAACAGTGGCAACCCAGTTGGTATTGCACTTTACTGTGACAGTTTCCGAACATCCGCCCTCGTATTCGAACTCCATGCGCGAAGGCGTTACCTTCAGCTGGGTAGCCCACGGCTCCCAGGTAAGATCGGTAATCAAGCCGCAATCTACAATGTCGCCCTCATAGCCGATCTTGCGGTAGGTCCATTCAAACGTATGGAGGCCGTCCTCAAGCACGGTCAGTTCCACTTCCTTCCATCCGGTCCCGGAGTCAAGAACGGCGTTCGTTACGACATTCGCCCTGTTCCCGAGATTGTACCCGTCAAAACGGAAGATGTTGTTCGTACCGGCGGAGGAATCGTTCTTCCACTTGAACGACAGCGTGCCGAAATCCTCTGTCTCAACCTTCAGCATAGGCTCCACCACAACGGTGGCGACCTGACTTGACACCATCTGCGCAAGTGCTCGGATTGAATCAGCATCATTTGAAAAACCGCTTAAGTTTGAGGTTCTGATCATAACCGAATTCTTGGCCGCCGTCGGATATGCGTTGGTATTTGCGAGACGGTCATAATCATTGAGCCTGCTGCCTGTTTCGGCCACTACGGTCAGATTGATTTCAGCATTCTCGACCGCATCGATGACGTTCTGTATGTTTTTCCCTGAACATCCCGGAGCAACGAAATTAATACCTGTTGTCGGCAACTCATCGGTGAAAAGTATAACCGCCCTTGTTGCCTCTTCCTTGGCTCTAAAAGGCGAGGCGCAAGATACATATCCGGTATCTTTTTCCTCGGCAACATACAGGAGAGCGTCAAACACGCTCTCGTTCCAACGAGTCGCCCACAAATTGCGGAGATCGCTTTTCAGGGTATTCCAATCGGAAGTGAATCCCTTGTCGATAAACCAATCTTCAGAGGCATATGGGGTGTGATATCCAATGATTTTAACACGCAGATCAGGGATCGGTTCATTGTTCGCATCACCGTTCATGAGCTGATCAACGAAGGTTTCGATATTCCTGAGCAGCCCGTTTATGCAATCCTGCATCGTGCCTGAGACGTCAATGAGAAGCACCAGGTCGAGCGGTTTTTTGCGGCTTGAAACAACCCTACCGTCCATCGGCACATATGGACCGAACTGCATCATCGGTGCATCGCCGATGCTGATTGCGCCGTTGAGATAATCCTTAAACGCCGGGTGAGGCGCCTGGGCAAAGTCATTGCCGTCCACCACCGTTACCGAAGAAGAGGCGAATCCCGACACCACATCCAAAGGATTGAACGAACCGTCTTTGACGGCAAACCTGAAGAAGGTCGAATTGTCTGCACGCTGAGCCAGCGTCTCGCCGAGCGTGTTCGCCGGATCGAGTTCCGCAGTCAATGCATAGTCGCCCGGTTCAAGAAATTGAATCAAATCACATTTCCAGTTTCCGCTCCACCAAACGTTCGCCGAACCCGCAGTGGTCGATCCGGTTGCACGTCCAGGCTCCGTCCAGGATGCAAGCATCTTGCCGCTTCCGTCCAGAATCGAGAACTTCACCGGCGGCAAGGCGGACGATCCGTCGCTGCGCGTCCATCCGAAAGAGACCTCTACCGCGCTGTTCGTGGTGAACACCGACACAGGCTCATAGTACGAGTCCGCAATATGCGTGCCCGCGATCTGCATGGCAGTACGCCAGTCGTCGTACGGTTCGACGAATCCCACATTGGCCGCGAACAGGTTAACTGCCCCGGCAAAGACAAAACATGCTGCAAGCGCAACGCGTTTGAACATGCCTTTCAGTTTGTTTGTTATTCTCATTTCATTGTTCCTTTTCATTGCGGATCATTCACTCCATTCTACAAATTGTTGATGTCGCTTATAAGCCTCTCGTTTGCCGCTGCTGACAGGGTTCGCACCTCTGTCCTCGCCGGACATTCCGTCCGGATCGATTTCACTACCGAACGCCTCGCTGGCCACCTTCCGGTTCCAGATTGCGCTACTCGCGACTGCATCGACAATCGCCCCGTGTCCCCAGCTGCGGTACGACGAGCGTCCTTTATTGTTGCGCATCAGCGTATAGTAGGCGTAAGCATTCACACTGCCAAGATCCTTGCTCGTCATCGAAATGCGCCCCACTCCGACGCCGCTGAAAAGCCTCGAAAGAACCGTATCCGGCCCGAGCGATTCCGGCGGCTCCGTCATCTTGACCATGCGTTCCATGTTCGCCCAAGTCTTAATCATACCCCGCGTCCATGGGGTAAGCGCGTATTCATCCCTCAGAGTGGAAGCGACCAGCCATGACCATGGGCCGTTGAAATTAGGGTCAGCGACACGTCCGGCAACTTGACGTCTGAAATTCGACACCTTTGCATATACGCCCTCTTCTCTGTAATTGAGAACCTGATTTACGTGGTTGCTAAAAGGTGATATGGCATTTGCAATCTCGCTTTCGGCCGCATTAAGGTTCCAGCCGCTGTCCCAATATCCATCGCCACCCTGAGTAACCGCAATCGTACGATCCCCAGACGAAGCAAGATGGACGCCGTGTAGGGACATTTCACCGACCATGAATACGAAGCCAAGCAAAATAAGGTAAATCGGGAGTACGATAACGAACTCCATCAGCACCGAACCTGTCTTTGAGCTTCTCATATCTGTTTTACGCCCTATCAATGATATAACATCTCCGCGATCTTATCCCAGTCAAGATTGCCGTCGGCGCCATAGCGCGTATCCATCAGAGGAAGATCCGGCATGTTGGAGACATTGTATGTAACCGATGCGCCCGTCAATGGCTGCCACTGGCCGTTTTCTACCCACTCCCTCAGCGGAGGCGTATTCGAATAATCCCATTCACCGTCGTCACCGTCTGTCTCGGCCATGGAGACTGCCCGGCGGACCGGCACAAATACAGCGTCCCAGTCATCTACGCACAGATTCCATGCGCCTCCTGTATCGCCATGAATCCTGTATTCTCTTTTCTCGTCTCCGCTTTTCTTGTATCCGGCCTTGGCCGAAGAGAATGCCCAGGTCCATTCGACAAATCTGTAGGGATTGAATGCCGCAAAAATCCCTCTCAGGATTCCTGCCGTATCGGTTCCGGTCTTCAGTATCCGGTACCAGGGATTCTCATTGTATTTTGCAAGTCCAACAGTAATTGTCCCCGCCTCGCCGAAGTAGGAATCCCTCAGAACAAGCGGTCGTGCATAAACCTCCTCACCACCATTCAACATACTGGCAAATCGATTATCCCAACTGGAATTATTATCGGCATGGCACGTAGCTTTTATATGATGACTTGTCTCCCAATCATTATCATTTAAACAAAAGCAACGGTTACTGTCATGCTTATGTGTACACTCAGATTCATTCGCCCACTCGTGGCTATGATTTGGCTCTGAACAAAACCTCTTCGACGACCACCATTCCCATTCGGCATACAGCGCGCCTGATTTACCGTAGTTGTACGATCTCCGTATTCCCGGCATACCCGCATCGTTACGTTCAAACCAGTCATCTATCCCTGTACCAAAAAGTTCCGCCACGGATACAGCATTTGTATAAAACCTGATGAAACGAAGCTCATCAGCGGCCGTATTGCGTATATCCATCAGATATCCCGAGCCGCTGCCATTCTCTCTGTCTGCTGCCGGATTACTGTTTTGAATGATCTTGAACACATACGACTCGCCGGATGTCTGCGCTCCTGGGATATTTGCACTGAGTACGTTAGTCACGACAGTAAATACTCTGCCAGGCAGACCATTCGCCAAATTGCTGACACTACTGTTCATAGCCTGCAAAGTGGCCAAGTCGTCATCGATCTGCGCGCCCAAACCGCCCAATGTCGTCTCTTGTGAATAGAAAGAATCGCCGCATGCACTCATCGATATCGGCAAATTATCCTTGTATTCATCTTGCAAATCATCTCTAGTATACTTTTTGTTTTCATCACCGTTTAATGTTATTACTGTTATACCCCAGTGATCTGGTAACGAGCATTGATTTTTTTCTGCAAAGAATTTCGCCTTATCCTCGTCTTCCTTATGGTGCTCACACGTCTCCTCAAGCCACTTGTAAACGATATAGTCCATCTGACGGCGGGTCATGGAGACGTACGTCCACGCCATTGCGCGGTTGATTGTGGCGATGCGGGAGAGCGTATCCGCCTGAACCACAGCGGCGGAATACGCGGCGGCGTCGCAGGCGTTCTGGAGATGAACGCGATCCTTCACCACTTTGCCTATCGCAAATACCCCGGCCCCGGAAAGGTACATAAGCAGAAAGAGCGCGAGCGTCACCATCAGCGCGGCGCCGTTCTCATCCCGTCCAAGGCCGGTCAGTTTTCTGACAAGGACTCCGATCACGGATTCCTCCTTCTTGTCAGGTCGGAAACTGCTCCAGATGAAGCTCCGCTCCTAAATCCGCTCTTAGGAAATTTAGCCGTTGAATACGGCATCGGCAACATACACGTCTCAGTCAACGTTATGAATGGAAAGCGTCCTCCCTTACCCCACACGCCATCTCTGCGATCTACGGCATTGCCGTTTTCATCCATAATAGTCTCCTCACCTCTCCACCCAGGATTGTCGCCGCTTAATGCAATAACATTGCCATCCGAATCACGAATCTCTATTTTCTCCGTCAATTTATGGCTCCCATAATCAAGACCGGATAACCCTTCTTCACGGCTGACCGCCCACGAAATCATGCGTCCGGCCAAAGGCAACATCAACGGGAACTTGAAGCGCACGGTGACAACTGCCGCCGGAACTGTCCCCTCTCCGTTTTCCTGTATCTCCACTGAAACCCTTTTATCGGCGGAATCCGAGCCGGGGATCGTCCCCCATCCCTTGATCTTCACCTCATCATCACCGGTGGAGCCCGGCAGCCCGGCAAGCGACATCCATGCGCATGCCAATTCCGCGGCCTTCTTCGCCGCAGCCTTCTTCTCTTCCTTCGGCACCACCATAGTCGCACGGGCTGCGCAATATGCCGCATAAGCGGTTATCTGACGGGCAGTCCAAATATGGGCGAACTGCAGTATCATTGAAACAAGCAGCACGACAAGCGGAGCGACAAGAACGAACTCCATCAATATGGAGCCCCTCTCTCCGCCGAAGCGTAATCTGGAAACGCACCCTGCCATCAGCCGAACGCCTCCATCAGCAGGGTCGCCCATGTGCCGATGGCTATTGCCACACCGAACGGCACCCTTGCCCTTTCGTCATCCCTCTTCGGGATCGCCGCCTTGCCGGCCTTGCGGTCGTACCGCCAATCAAAAATCGTCCGAAACGCATGCTTGAGTCTCGCCGCCGAAACCTGCCGCATGCAAATCATGGCGATGGCCACGAAAAGCCCGGCAAAGGATACCGCCATAAGGAAAAACGGAATTGGGCGAGTACCGAGAAACGATGCGCATGCCGCAAGCATCTTCACGTCGCCCGCCCCTGCGGCGCGGAGCAGGAACGGCAGGATGAGGAAAAGGACTCCGCATCCCGCCGCAGCCAGTGAATCGAGGAATCCCGGAATCCCGCCCAACCCTGCCGACATCACCAGACCCAACACAAGACCGCCAAGCGTCCATGCATTAGGCAGTATTCGTCTGCGGATGTCGCTCACGCACAGGAACATAAGTCCTGGCGTGAGCAGAGCTGCGCGAAGGCAGATCTCGGGTTCAAGCGTCATATTCTCAGTTTTCCCGGTTCGACCGAACCTTACTTGCCACCCTTGGCTTCCGATGCCTCGGTAGTCATCTTCTTGAACTTGTTGGCCGAGGTATGTGCGGCAGTGGCTTCCTTGTCATGAATATCCTGTGCGGACTTGGCGCGCTGTTCAGCCGTCGCGGTATTGCCAACCATCGCATCGCCGGCGACGTTCATCTGGTTCTTGGCAGCATTGCCGAAGTAGATGGCGGCTGCTGTGACTGCTGCGGCGATCATTACCGCGAGGATCACGTATTCCATCATCGTGGCGCCGGTTTCTTCGCCGAAAAGACGGCAGATGATGCGACCGGCCTTGGAGTTCTTGAGCATTTTCTTGTTCATGGTTTTGTTCCTTTTTTTGTTTGTTGGTTTGTTTGTTGGTTTGTTTTCGTTTCGCGTTTCATTTGCGAAAATTCATGGTATCGGAAGCGCAATTCCTCCCATCGTGCGCTGATAAAACCGGACGAAGTGTATGCCGTGGAAAAGCCTATTGGTATCGGCATTCATACTCACATCCGTAACCTCGCCCGCATCGGCGTAGAACCCTGCCGGATTCACCCGAGGATCGGATGTCGCCACCGTACCGGAAAAACTGTAGAAACTGTTCGCGAAATACAGCACCAGCGCCGTCATTCCGAAGAGCACCACGAGGTATTCCATCAGTATCGATCCTTTCTTTTTGCTTGCGTTTCTCATACGCTCTACTATAGGCATAAAGCGTGCCAACTTGATATTACCGTCATTTGACGCGTCTTTCGCCCCTCCAGAAGCGGCATATGACCGATTCCCGTACACACCAGTCCGGGAAACGCACACATCTCTGACCGCAATGCTGGACATTTGCCTCTATCCTTCCCTGTCAGTTGAATTTCTGAACCCACTTGGGATGAACAGCCGGATCCCCTGGCAATCCGGTCTCTAAGATCCTGTCGCGAATGGCTATCTGCTTTTCGGGATCGGATTCGTTTGCGTATGCGTCGCACAATTCCAGCACTTCGCGAGAAAGATCCTTGAACTGCGCCTCAATCGACCGCTTTGCCGCATACGAAGGCCGTGCCGTGAAGTATTCTGCATAGAACGCCGCCACGAGCCTCTTGCGTTTCGAACCCTTTATGTTGCGAAGCACGCGCACAACGTTCTCACGGTCAATGGCGATTTTCATGCATTGCGTATAGTACTTGCCGACGATGCCGCGCTGAAGGTGGCGCTTGTCGGGGTTGTCGAGATACTGCACGAAAAGCTCGGCTTTCTCGAACGTCTTGCGGACAAGCTGGCAGATCGGTTTGAATCCGATGAGCCGCATGCTCCTGCCGTTGTAGATGTTCGGTAGAGCGCGAATCGATTCATAAGTATATTCGATGCACAGAAACTCGTCGTATTTGCCGGACGGCTCGGAGCGTCTTGGACTCGGCGGACGTTTCGTCAGGCAGTCGAACGAAAGCGCCTTGCGCCAATTATCGGCGGACATCACGGCGGTTATCGCATCTCCGCAGCTGTCGGGCGTGACACCGCTCGAGGTCAATCCGTAGATCATGGTGCGCAGTTCCACCGCCTCCTTCTGTATCGACTCATGCTTGCTGAGAAAAAGCGCACGGGCGTCGGAATACCGATGCTGCCGCGTACACATTTCAGGATCGGGAAGTTTGATATCCTGACTCATCGAAAGAACCTTGTCGAAATCAAGGTTGATGAGCGCCTCGAATTCCCCATCCAGAAAGTCCTGCACTGCGACAAACGCACGGCAAGGATCAAGCTGCTGAAGCAGATACCCGTGCACGCTCGCCGGCAGCGACGCATCTGCGGACAGACGCTCGAATTCACTCAGCACAACCCTGAAATCAGGATCCTCCGACGATATCTGCTCAAGGCAGGCGTCTATCTTCTTGAACCCGCTGCATATCGTCTCAAGTTCGGCTGTCATCGTTTGAATCCTCTTCATCAGAGGCTTGAGATAGACGCGCCCCGAAAACTCGGACTTTCCGGCTTCGAGAAACTTTCCCGTCGATTCAAGCGCGGTCCGCACAGGCGTATAGTCGTTGTATGTAGTACCGGACTCCGCAGCGGCGACGGCCTCTCTGCCCGTAAAGTACAGGCGGAGCAGATCGCCCACATACCGGGCCTCTTTTCTCGATGAAGCGGCTCCACCGACATTCCACACCCACGCATCGAGCGGAGCCTCGTTAAGTCGATTAAGGATGTCGTTCGCCACTCGGAAACGCTCGGCTGAGATTTCATCGCAAGCCGTAAACCAGTCCTTTCTGGTCTTCTCCCAGATATTCAGCTGCCCGGCGAGAGCATCGATCTGCCCGCCAAGCTTAATGGCGTCACGTGCGCCCCTTGACTCCTGGAGGATTCTCCTTGCGGCGTCGAAATCTCCGACTGCGGCAGCCTTGCGCACCATGCCCATGTACTCCTCCACAGAACTGCGGGTAACCGTCCATATCACATATGCGGCAACAACAACGCAAACCGATACCGCAAGTGAAGCCAGCTTGACCCAGGCGTGCAGACGGGTATGCCTGAACTTCCGGTCGAGAAAACGGAAATCAAAATAAGCGATGGTGATCTTGTCTCCGTTTTTGAGAAGGCGTTCCTTGCCGCTAAGTTTTTCGCCGTTTACGTACGTCCCGTTGCGGCTACCGGTGTCCTCAATCCAGCATTCTCCGTCGTCATGCACCTTCAGTACCGCATGCTTGCGGGATACCAACGTATCAGTCAGATGGATTTCACAGGCAGGATCAAGTCCGATAGAGAACTCCGGCCTTCCTTCATTCGGTCTGATATCGATTGTCGAACCGACCTTGTCCCCGTTCAAGAACTCCAGCTTGTGGCATTTCTTGGCAGCAGCGGCGTTAAATTTTTCGAATTCACCTATGGAAATCTGACAGTTGCCGAGAACAAAGAGATCCTTCGACCGTACACGCACCGCCTTTCTGATCTGCTCGCCGTCATGAAACACGCCGTTTCGGCTGCCGGCATCTTCGATATAGAGAACGGATCCCTTCCAGAACAGCCGCGCATGGCGTCCGCTAACGGAGTTTTCATCCGAGGGGACGCGCATCGCGCATTCACGGGAGCGTCCTATGAATACAGGCTCGCAGCCGCAGGTCATCGCGAGCGATATAATCGTGACGTCATCCCGACGCAGAGCTATCTTCACTGTTGATTTAGACATCCCCAAAACTCCGGATTGTTTATCTGGTTGGTGCGCCGGTCGTGCTTCAGCATCTTGAATATCTGACGGCAGTCCATGAATATCCTGTGCATGCGCTTTTCATCGCGGTTGAGCTTCGCGGTATTGTAGGCAAGCTTCTTTTCGTTGTAGAAAAGCGATTTCCGTGCCATGAACGCATCGAGACATTCACGTGCGCTCTTCGCATTGGCGTTCTTTTTTCCCCATGTCATGACCATAAGAGTATCGACCCACTTCTCCAACTGCGACCAGGCCCTGGTCTCTCTCGCCGTCAGCTCATGCCGTACCTTTGAGATGAGGGTATCCTCATCAAAATCATCGACAAGGCGATCCTTGCCGGGAGAATCCCACTGTCTGTCCACAAAACGGGAATAAAGGCCTATGAACGGTGAGCCGCTTATCCTGTAGCCCCCTCGTTTCCAGTACGTTTCGGGTATTTCGGAGAGAACGCAATAGGCGGTATCTCCGTCCCTCAACCGAAGACACATTCCGCGCCACTCTATGGAACCGACGGTACGGGTGTATTCTGACCTCACAAAAGGAATGCCGCATTGAGTCTGACTCTCCATCCAACCGGGAAAGACCTCCTCCCAGAACACCCTCTCAACTGGTCTTCCATTCCTATCTGAGAACGCAAAATTCTCAGCCCTCTTCCGAGACATCCACAAGTTGAACGACTCTTCCATGGAAAGGCGCAGCTCTTCCGGATTTTTCTCTTTGGTGAACGTCAAGCGGAACGGCACATCGCGGTCACGTCCGATCCAGCTGACGAGTTCAAACCGGTTCGAATCAGCAGACCACACAGCCCGCATTGCATCGTTGCGAGGACATTCAATGAACATCTCCATGCCGCCTTCGGCGTCATACACCTCTTGGTAGACGATATCCTTCTCTCCGTCAGGAAGAAAAGGACCTTCCACATCCGTAACGTTTCTTCTCGTTGCGGATGCGAACCATATCGCCCCGAACGCCGCGAGAACAAGCGCGACAAGCACGCCGAACCGCCAATGCTTGGCGGCGACGCGACGCTCAAGCTGACGCTTGCGCTCAAGTATCTCCTCGTACGAACCGATGCGCGTCTGAAGTTCCTGCGTCTCACCGTCACCCGTTGCACAATCGGTATTCGTCTGCTGATCGCCAGGTTCGGCCGCAAATCCCGCTGAAGCTCCAGCCGTATCGTCAAGGGAGGGGAACGCAACATTCGGATTAACTTCCGCAAGAACATCTGTGGGCCGATCTGCCTCATTCCCCTTCTGCGGCTCTTCATCAGCGGTTTCGGCATCTGAATCCTCAACACCCATGACAACAGCCGAATCCGCCGGTTCCGGTTGCGGTTCATGCCGCTGAGAATCCTTCACCATGAATACATCTATCGTGGCAGACTCTTCCACACATCCCTGCGCTACCTTCAGCTGGCCGTCCGAAACCGTCCCGGCGACCGTGGCGACCGTTTCTCCGCCTGAAAAACGGGTTGCCATTGTCATTCCACCCGAAAACCGCGTAACGCCGGTCTGCCGCCCTATTCCGTCACGGGAGGATCTATGGTCATCTTCTCTGCTATCAACCGGAAGCGAGTCGATTCTGAAGCGCACCTTGCTTCCCACTTCTATGACCGAACCTTTTTTCAGTGTCGCAACAGCATTTCCCACCAGCTCGCGTCCATCCACACGGGATCCGAACCTGCCGATATTTTTCGCGACCCACTCGCCATCCTCCTGAAACATCTCAAGGTGCCTGCCGGAAACATCGGCTTCCTTTACCCTGATATCGGCGGAATGCGACCGCCCCACGAGAACAAGTTCGCCCGGAGTCAGTTCGACGGCATCGCCGATCCGTCCGCCGCCAGTGAATGTTATGCAGAATTTTCCAGCCATGTCTCCAGTTTCCCCCTTACATTCCGCGTGTTGCCTGGTATTGCATGATAACCGGCACGAATATGATGATGAATACCGCAGGCATGATGAATATGGCCAGCGGGAATATGATCAGCGACGGTGCCCGTGCAGCCTTGCGCTCCGCCAGACCGAACCTCTCGCGGCGCATTTCCGCTCCGTGTATCTTGAGTGTGGCCGCGATCGAGGCGCCGATCTCCGTTCCATATGTGACCACGCCCACAAAGGCAGTGAAAGACTTTATGTGCAACCGGTCGGCCATATCCTGAAGGCTTTCCGTAAATGGTTTTCCGAGCGTTACATCCTGAAGCACACGCCTGAACTCCTCCTCAAGAGCACCGCCGTCACCGAGGCCCACATAATACCTGAGTGCCGCATTAAATTCAAGACCAGATCTCATCGCCGCCCCTATGAGGTCTATGGCGAACGGGAGAGCCTTCGTTATCTCCGTCTGCCGACGCTCGGCATAGTTCTGAAGACCTATCGTAGGCATGTTCCATCCGACCACAGCTCCAAACACGACCGCCGCCACCGCGACTCCTTCAGAAATTCCGGGATAAAGAAACGCCAATGTCCCCAAAAGCGTCATTGCAGGTGTGAGAATCGCCTGACACACGAATACCCTGCCAGGCGTAAGCGGCAGCCCCGAAGCGCTTATCATCTCACGGTATCTCCTGTCCACCTTGGGCAGAAGACGCGAGAATTTCGCTCCGACGGCGTTTTCGAGCAGATACGAAGGCTTCCAGAGAAGCCTAAATACGGCAGGAAGTTTATCCCATCCCGCATCAGGCATGACCACATCTCCAGCACCTTCCCTTTTCCAGAGCGCTACCGGAAGGAATATAGCCGCAAAAACAAGCGCGTATGCAATCAAGTCGTTCATTTACACCTCAATGGAGACTATCTTCCTTATGACAATATATCCGAGAATGTCAAGCACTGCCACCGCGCCGAGCGCACACCATCCAAGTGTGGTGGTGTAGAGCACCCTCATTAGCTCCGGCTGAATGAGATACATGAACGCGAATGCGGCAAGAGGCGCAAGCGACATGGCTATCGCCTCAAAACGACCCTCCGCCGTAAGAGTCTTGAGCTTATCCTGAAATTCACGCCGCCCGCGGATCATAGCGGACATCTCCTTCAGAACATCGGAAAGCGATCCGCCCGCATCCGAGGTAATTTTAATTGCACTCACGAGAAGCCTCACATCTTCACTCGGCATGCGGCGGTGGAGTCGCTCAAGAGCCTGCACGAGATTTATGCCGAGCCGGTACTCACGCTGCACGGTTTCCAGCTCTTCTTTCATTACTCCATGCATCTGCCCCGCAATCTTATCCAACGCCTGAGGCAGCGCCATGCCCGCACGGAGCGCATTGTCGAGACCTAGCGCCAAATCAAGCACGTCCATCTCGAACAGTTCGAAACGGCGCTTCACCAGCATACTGAAATAAAAATGCGGCAGCATCCATCCACAGATCGACAGCACTACCGCAAACGCTCCGGGGACCCATGGATTGATCCCGCTGGCGACTCCAAATACAGCCGGAACGGCAACAAGCGGAACTATAGCAAAAATTATGCGCAGCTGAAGAAGTCGTGTCTTTGAAACATACCGCGACATCGGAGATATATCCACCGCGCTCCGCACGACCTGATCCTGCATTTCGTTAAGCCGCTCCGTCGAAGCCCTTGCCGTATCCGCCAGAATCTTGGCTACAACGGCAACCGCCACAACAACGGCCGCGAACACTAAAATCTGCACTACGAGAGCTTCTGTCACCATGTTCCTTACACCTTCGGGACGAACACGTCCATATCGAGTTTGAGGGAATTGCTTCTGCGAAGCTTTTCGATGAAAAACGGAATGTTGCCGGTCGCATGGTAGTCGCCCTGCACCTTTCCGTCGGAATCCGTTCCGGTCTGCTTGAACTCAAAAACGTCCTGCATCTGAATTACGTCACTCTCGCGACCTGTCACCTCGACGATCTTTACGATCTTTCTCGATCCGTCCGCCATGCGCGTCTGTTGGATTATGATGTCCACCGCGCTCGCGATCTGCTCGCGGATCGCGGAGCTGGGAAGATCGTAGCCTGCCATCATCACCATGTTCTCGAGACGCGACAGCGCGTCGCGAGGATTGTTGGCGTGCGCCGTGGTGAGAGAGCCGTCATGACCGGTGTTCATCGCCTGAAGCATATCCAGAGCTTCTGCGCCGCGGCATTCGCCCACAATGATGCGATCCGGACGCATACGCAGGCTATTTATCACGAGGTCTCGTATGGAGATCCGCCCCTTACCTTCGATGTTGGCCTGACGCGCTTCGAGACGCACAATGTTCCGGTGCGAAAGCTTGAGTTCCGCCGAGTCCTCGATCGTAACCAATCGTTCTCCTTCGGGGATGAACTGGGAGAGGATATTGAGAAGAGTCGTCTTTCCGGAGCCTGTTCCGCCGGACACGAGAATGTTCTGGCGAGCGCGTACCGCCTCTTCCAGAAACTTTGCCATGTCATCCGACATCGACCCGAACGAAATAAGGTCGTCGGTAGTAAGTTTCCTGTCTGCAAACTTTCGAATCGTAAGCGAAGCACCGTCGAGCGCAAGCGGAGGGATGACGGCATTGACGCGGCTACCGTCCGGAAGGCGGGCATCAACCATCGGGCTCGCGTCATCGACGTGACGGCCAAGGGGCTCCACGATTCGCTGGATTATCTGTATGAGATGGCGCTCGTTGAAGAATCTTACGCCGGTCTCGTATATCAAGCCGCGCGATTCAACGAATATGCGATCGGGCCCGTTAACCATGATTTCCGTTATCTCCGGCATCCTGATCATCGGGGAGAGCGGCCCGAACCCGAGAAGCTCGTCGAGAAGAGACTGGCGCACCGCGCCCATCGGTATGTTGTCCGGCAGTTCATGCTGAAATTCGCGGAGAACCTGATCAAGACACTGCTCGGCGCGCAGGGAAAGATCGCGGTCGGCCGAAATGTTCTGCATCTTGTCGCCGGCGTTGAGCCGAGTAAGGATGATGGTGTGCACTTTCGACTTGAACGCCATCATCTTGTCTGAATAGAGATGCATCGCATCTTTGAATACTTCTGCGAAATTAGGAGATGCGGCATTCCTGACGGACGGCTTCACGGAAGCCGGCGCAACGGCGGAATCCGGCGCAATCGATAGCTGCGCCGGGCCGATACGAACAATAACTCCTGCCAAAATCGCCGTCTCGGACGCAATTCTGGTTCCGTTCACGAATGTGCCGCCATGACTGCCGACATCGGAAACATAAACCTTCCCGTTGCGCATACACACAACCGCATGCCGCCGCGACACGGAATTCGCGGGGATGCAGATTGCATTGTCCTTGAGCCGTCCGACGGTCAGTTCCTGACCCTCGGACAGCTCATGCTCCTGTGCGACGCCTTCTGTCTCTATCCTGATCTTCATAACCAAAACCGCCGGCCCCGAGCAGAACGGGGCCAGCATTCATCCTGTATATCCGGGCTTACCACACGAACCAGTTCATCCAGTACCAGAATCCCTTAAAGGGCTTGCGCTCCTCTTCGCGCTGAGCCGTGGTCTTCACGCCCTCGGTCTTTACGGGGATGTTGATTTCCTCGTCCACCTTCAGGTTGCCGGCCTGAGAATTGTCCACGATCTCGGGGCAGACCATTATGACCAGACGGCGATCTGCAATATCATATCCGGAATCCGCAAGGAACCAGTTAAGCAGCGGAGTGTTGCGGAGAACCGGAAGTCCGGATGGAGACGTACGCGTATCGACAAGACTCTTGAAGCCGCTGATAAGCGTGGTCTTGCCGATCGGGCAGACAATCTTCTGCTGCGATATCTCTTCATGACGGTCATATCCGGCGGAATCGTCAGTCTTCGTTACACCCGACATCGAAAAATCGAAATCTACATCCACGGAATTTCCATCAATAAGGCCACCCTTGGTCTTGATATCGAACCCGTAAGGAATCTCCTTCATCTCAAGATTACCGACCATTACGGAAGAGCCGCCGGTATTTCCGCTGGACTCAAACTGTCTAACATAGAGGGTGCCGCCGCTCTTGAACTTGGCACCTTTTTCACTCCAGCTCTCCATCACCGTGTAACCCGTATCACTTATGCGAGAGATGCCGTTATTCTTGAAGAAGCGGGCCACAACTTCCAGACCTACACCGATTTGCGCATAGTTTCCGTGGTTCCCACCTCCATGGAGAAGATTCTGGATCGTAGTAAACGCTCCCACCGGATGCAAAACTCCCATACCCTTTGAATCCGCAGCAACAGGATTTCCAATCTTCTGCAGATCGGAATCGCCGATCACCATGTAGGCAACACTCATGCGGATCTGGGGCTTGTCTACAAACACGTCGACCATGCCGCGGATTTTGAACTCATCGATTTCCTTACCAGCGTCGAGCTCGAGAGAAAGCCACTTCTCAGAGGAGAGGCACCGCATCACCATTGTCTGCTGTTCGGGCGTATAGACCTTGCCCTGGACCGTCATGATACGTGTCTGCTTGTTGAGCGCGAGAGCGATGGTCTTGGGCTTCCACGTTTTACGGTCGTTGCCAAAAGCCTTGAACTGAACCTCAAATCCGGCCTGGACGAGCGTCTCCTTCATGCGGATGAGCACTTCCGGACCTGGACAGAACGTCACGAAGTTGCGAACGGTCGAACCGTAACTGCGCAGAACCTTGGTCAGGTATTCCCATTTCGCAATCGATGAGATTTCGCCGTCGATGCGGATCGAGTTTCCAACGATGCGGGCGCGCACCTCCTGCACCTGATCGAGTTCGGACGTAAGCGTTTCAAGCTCTGAAGCAAGATCGCCAAGAACGGTGATCTCGAACTTCTGGACGAGGTTCTTCTCGCCCATGACCTCAAGGTCACAGCGGCCGCGCTTCAATGCGGTTATACGCAGCGACGTCTCGGAACTGGGTTCAATACGCACCACATCCTTGTTGGAAGGTGTATATCCCTTGATGCCGAACGGAAGCGTAATGGTGGTGATTTCGTTCTCCACCACAGACACCTGTTCGACGCTCTTCGCGTACGCAAGTCCGAAGACAAGCGCCGCGACCGCCAATGCCATGAGTTTTTTCATTTTTGTTTTCCTTTTTTACTATCGTTTTTGGAAATCACTTGTCAACCGAACCGGAGTCGGGAAGCACCACAACATCAAGCCCCTGCTTCAATTCGCGGAATGTCTTTTCATTGACCATGCCTACATCCCTGCGGCGGCGCACGCTCACATCATTCGGGCGGCGTAGCGCGGGATACAGCTCCATCTCGCGCTGCGCGGCGACAAGGGCGGAAGCCTGCTGCGGATCAAGTGCCACAACGATCGTTCCGGCGGCTCCGACTCCATCCTCATCCCTGCGGACTCCGTCTCCCTTGCCGATGTCCAATATGCGTACGCACGGGAAGATCACGCTCAACGCCTGCTGCTCCACCACATCCGCCTTTTCGCTGTAGTCGATCTTCTTCTTCGCCTCCTTAAGCGAATACGCTCCGAGAATCGCGATCTCGTCGCCCGGCTGCATAAATCTCACGAGCGCGGGATCGGAGAACGTCACAGGCACGGCCCACTCGCCATCGGCGACCAGTCCGCTCAGACGGATCTCAACGCCGGAAATATCACTTGAAAGGATGTAGTCGCCGCGGGCTATCGTACGGAGCGCCTTCTGGCTGATTACGCTGTTCGCCTCAGACCACCTGATCGCCTTTACAGGCGCAGACGCCGCTTCAACCCTGCGCTTTGTGATCCAAGACTCCTTGATGCCGTCATCCTTAGGAGTTATATCCCTCGCCGCCGACACGACGTAGATGTAGTTCACATCGTCCAATCCGGTATCGCGCCTGATCATCCGGCTAACGGCAAAAACCGCAGCCGCTCCCAGAAGCACCGCTATTATCAATGGTATTGTGTTTTTCATGTTTTTCCTTTCATTGAATCCTTATGCAAAAAGCGTGCCAAACCGTTTTAAGGGGCTGTCTGTCCGGAATCCGGACACACACCGCCCGTCGCGTGTCCGACAGCCGCACACTCCTTGAGTTTTTCATACAGGGTGGAACGGCTTATCCCCAGTCGTTCCGCCGCAAGCTTCTTGTTCCCCCCGCACTCCTCAAGAACGGCTCTGATGTGGGCGGTCTCGAAATCGGCAAGGGAAGATGGAGAGAACGGATGTGCCACCTGCTGCGCTGGCGGAGCCGGAACTGAGGCCGGAGAAGGTTCGCGGACTGCGCCGACGACTGAATTGCGTATCTCGTCCGGAAAATCTTCAAGCTGCAGTTCATCATTGGCGGAGAGAATGATCGTACGCTCCATCATATTGCGGAGTTGCCGTATGTTCCCCGGCCAACTGTACGCGCACAATGCCCTCATCGCCTCCTGCGACACCCCGCGCATGGATCCACCGATCGTCTCGGTGAAGTGCAGCACAAGATCTCCTACATCCCCGGGACGCTCCCGGAGCGGCGGCAGATTTATCTGAATTACATTGAGCCGATAGTAAAGGTCTTCGCGGAATCTACCCTCTTTCACCGCTTCGGGAAGGCTCCTGTTCGTAGCCGCGATTACGCGCACATCAACCTTGATCGGCTCTATGCCGCCAACGCGCATAAACTCCCCTTCCTGAAGGACGCGCAGGAGCTTCACCTGCATATCGTGCGACAGTTCACCGATTTCGTCAAGGAACAGGGTTCCTCCGTTCGCCTCCTCGAAGAGGCCTTTCTTCTGCCTGTCGGCGCCGGTGAACGCACCCTTCTCATGCCCGAAAAGTGCACTGGACAGCAGATTCTGCTCAATGGCGCTGCAGTTGACGGCGAGATATTTGCTCTTGCGCCGTCGGCTCTCCTCATAGACGAGCCGGGCGAACAGTTCCTTGCCCGTACCGGACTCGCCGCAGATCAGCACCGTGGCATCGGACTTAGCCGCGCGGACGGCAAGCCGCATGGCGGCCTTGAGCGGTTCGCTGCGCCCTACCAGCGACACCCCGCCGCCGCAATGAGAAAGGCCCGTGGATGACATGGATGCGAATGTACGCGTCACCTCTCCGGCCCCGGCATCATCTTCGCAGCCATTTACGGAGAATTTGAGCCGCACGTTGCCGAAACGAATCACATCACCCGTCTTCAGGCTGCCGCGTTGCACCGACACATTGTTGACGTACGTGCCGTTGCGGCTGCCGACATCCCTGACGCACCACTCTCCATCTCTAAACTCAAAAACAGCGTGCTGTCGCGAAACACTGTTGTGCGGAATCTGGATATCCCCCTGCCGTCCGGCGGACACCACACCTCCGGTAAGCACGAAACTCACATTTCGCCCGTCCGGAAGAGTGCCGATCAGAGCGGCATGCGAATCATTGTCCAACCATTCACCCATTTATCAATCTCCCTGTCACCTGCGCCCCTTTACCTTGGTATTCCACTCGATCAGCTGACGCATCTCCTTCTCCAGATCAGCCAATGGACGGATCGGAGATTTGCCCAAAGCGATATCCTTGTGACACCTGTCTATCATCACCTGCAGACGCTTCTTCTGCGTGGCATAGGCCTTCTCGAAATTCTTTCGGTCCTTCTGGGTAAGTGCATAACCCGCTTCAGCGGCCTCGGAATAATACTTCGCCGCATCGTAATACATACCCTCGGCAAAATACAATTCGGCCTGATCTCTCTTTTCGGAAAGTTCCGACTGGCTTGCGATCCTCGACGCGATCGCCTGCTTCTTTCTACGGTTCACCTCCGATACGACGTCAGCAAACTGAATCGCGGCTTCTGCCTTTATCCAGTCACCGCTCTTTGCGGCCGCCTCAGCGGCCTCGAGACGTTTCAGTCCCGGCGTGGCGTTCCACACGCCCGGCGGAGGCAACGTCATTGCAGCGGCAGGCGATACCTTGAATTCAAACGACTGCTCATCGTAATCTTCGCGCGAATACACGCACCGGTGACTGCCTGGCGCAAGCGAAATGCTCTGTTCTGCGACGGAGCCGTCCACTCTGCACACGACATCCTGCGGCAGCGACGGTAGCGTCACAACAACGGGAGCTTTTCTTTTCGCCTCCTCCGCCAGACGTTTCACCTCTTCCGCTTTGCGCCTTTCTTCTTCCGCCTTCTGTCTGGCCGCTATCGCTTTGCGGTTCTCCTCATCCGCCCTTTGCCTTTCGGCCGCCTCTCTGCGCTTCTTCTCCTCAGCCAGCTTCTTGGCCTCCGCTTCTTTCCTCTTCCGCTCGGTCACAATGAATTCGTCCGTATGCACCCATTCCCTTGGTTCAGGGACCTTGACCTCAGCGTTTGCGTAGACTGAAAATGTCACTTCCTGCGTCTTGTACGTATCCCGCATGAAACGGCACTTGTAGTATCCGGGCATCAGCTCCACCGTTTCACCGGAATTCCAGCGCCGCCCCTCCAACTCGCAGAACACATCATCGGCGAACGTCGGCAGCGAAAAACGAACAGGCTTAGCCACAAACGCCTCATCCGTAACTTCGTGAACCTTTCCGTCTATATCTTTGGGAAGGTGCAGAGTCTTGAAGCCCGGTCTCGACACGATTCCGTTCTCGGGATGTCCATCCTCGTAAACCATCACCTTTGAGCCGCCGACTGGGATTTCCGTTCCATCCACCCATATAGAGTTTGCGCATGCATTCTTCACGATGCTCACGCACCAGCTCTCGGCATTGGCTATCTCACGCTTGAGCAGAGCAGCCTCGCCGGGCGGCAGCGCCAAAGAGGCCCAACGGCTTCCGAGCAGCTGCCGGGCGCGGTTGAGGCGGATTCTACGCGTCAACGCAGGCTCCACCTTGAGATTTGCCCTTATCGAGCAGGATATCGCCTTGCCCAGTTCAGTGACATTGCCTGAGAGTGATGATAGAACAGACCGGCTTACCGGAATCTCGACCTTGTCAAGCTCGGCATAGTTTCCTTCATGCAGCAGCCCGTCAGCAAGAATGCAGGAGTCGATCTGCTTCCTGAAGCCGAGAACGACCGTTGCATCCTTGGAAAACCTCGACGCGAATTCCACTGCCGGCTTCCATCCGTAATAGACGGACGGAACGGCAAGCAGCAGCACAAACGCAAGAGGCAGGCCGACACGCTTCAGCAGATGACGCCGACGCTCGATCCTGATGTCTTTCTCGGACACTCCGCCCCACTGCGTTGCCACCGTGGCGGGATCCATGGCGATGGTCGTCGCCACGGTTTCGGGAGAGTCGTCGTCCTCGGCAGGAGCCGCACTGTGCACCTTCGGTCCACCGTACCGGGTGTCGAGAATCTTCTTCAGGCGGATCGACACCTCGTTGGCATTCTTGATGCGTCTTTCGGGATCAAGATCCGTCATCTCCTTCAGCAGTGCAAGAATCTCAGAATCCGAAGCCACCGCCTCATGAGAAAATTCAGGCGTCGACTTGTTTTTCGCACGTTCTAAAAACGCGGTATAAGACGCCGTCCCCGAAGGAAGCCGCGGGTATGCGGTCTTTCCGGTAAGCGCTTCATACAGGCAGAGACCCAGCGCGTACACGTCCATTCCGCCATCACCCCGATTGTCGGTGAGTACGACCTCCGGAGGCATGTAGTCGAGGGTTCCGGGAACTTGCCCGTGCGTAGCGGTGCCGTTTACGTCACGAGCGATCCCTAGATCCATGATCGCCGCCAGACCGACGCTTTCTGCCGGATAGTAAAGGTTTGAAGGCTTTATGTCCCGGTGGAATATACCGGATGCATGCATCACGCCTAAACCGTGCGCATAGCGTTCGAACGCGGTGAACACATCATGTGCGTCCAACCCGGCGCCGTTTGAACCGCGTATCGCATCCCTGAGCGAACTGCCGGGCATTCCGTCAAGGAAGGCCATCACCAGGAAAGCCTCCTTGCTGCCGCCTATATCCATGGTGAAAAAGTCAACAAGCCGCACAAAGCACGGATCATTGAGCTTCTTCATTATCTTGGCCTCGCGATAGAAACGCTCGGCATAGGCCGCCTTGAGGAGATGCTTTACCGCCACCAGGCGGTCCGTTCCCCTGAGACGTGCCTTGAACACTTCGCCAAAGCCGCCCTTGCCGATGAACTGGAGAACCTGATACGACCGGCTTCCGTTGCGCAATGTGCGAAACTTCACCGTCTTCAGCGCTTCGCGGAATTCAGAAAAGCCTGAATATCTTTCCTCTCTTTTCGGAGCAAGCGCTTTTTCCAGAATCTCAGTCGCGTGCGCAAGGAGTCTCTTCACGCGCGAGCTGATGTAGATGGGGCTGCTGTCTTCGGTCAAGGCGCGCGACCAGCGCGAAAGGAACGCGAAATTCGCCTGTTTACCTTCCCCTTCAAGACGCTGATACGGGGTTTTGCCCACGAGAATCTCATGAACAACCACGCCCATGGAGAACACGTCGCTCTTCTCGTCACCGTGGAACTCGGCGTCGGTGAAATCCGGCGCCATGTAGTCGAACGAACCGCGGATGTTTCCGGCCGTCGATGTGGTCGTTCCGCCTCTCTGCTTGGCGATCTCGAAGTCGATAAGTTTGACGGCCCCGTTTGCGCAGACGAATATGTTGCCCGGCTTGACGTCACGATGGACAATTCCGCAACGGGAGATGTACTCCAAACCCGCCAAGGCGGCATCGGCAACTTTGAGTCCCAAATCCACATCTAACCCTGAACGGCACTTGACAAGGCGTTCCTTCAGAGTCTCGCCGTCCAGAAACTCCTGAACGACCACATGGACATCGTTGAACAATCCCGATTCCGAAAAACATCCGTAGTAGCGAACCACATTGGGATGATTGAGACGGCTGAGTTCCGCAGTACGTTTCTCGAGCTTTTTCCATTGCTGCTTCCCGTCATCCTGCACAGCCATCACCTTGAGCGCCACAACCGTACCCGGCGTCACGAATCCGAACTTGTCGACCTCGCATACAGCCTTGTACACGGTGCCCTGACTGCCGGATCCCGCCTGAATCTCCTGGAGTACCCTGAATCCTCCGATTATCTTATCGTTCAACTCTGACATCTCAAACCCTAGAAAGCATCAAACCACAACGGAACCATCTCTATCATCTGCGCACACGCCAGATGTACATCGAAATCTTCCGCATCCCTGCCGACGATCCGCCGGGAATTACGAAGGAAATCATCCATCTTCGTCGGCACATCTTTCAGTTCCTTTTTATAGTCCGCGGATGTCATGGGATCCTTGAGTTCAGAAGGCATCCGATTTGTACATTTCCGCGCACTCTGTCAATTTCACAACAATAGGCTTCATGACCCGGATCAATTCGACGGCAGATTTCTCCATTTCCTCCTTTGTGTGCGCCGCCAACACCGGACGAAACATACGGCAGATGTCATTGACGGATCCAGTGTCGGCAATTCCCTTTATCTTTCGCACGAATGCGATTGCCGACTTATCTTCGCATACCCTACGAAGAGCCTCAAAAGCAGCCTTACGGCGTCTCTCTGCCAAGGCTGCGGACTTCTTTTTTGTCAGCTGTTCAAGCAGAGCCTTCTCCTTTTCAGCCCTTTCCTTTTCCAGTTTCGCCCTTCGCACACGCTCCTCCTCCATCCGTTTACGCTCTTCCTCCGCCTTCCTGAGTTCCGCCTCCCTGCGGATACGTATTTCCTCCGCCCGCTTGTGTTCCGCTTCTTTTTCCCTGCGCATACGCTCATGTTCCGCCTGCCGACGCGCCGCCTCTTCTTTAAGCCTTAACTCCTCTTTCGCGCGCTCGGTTTCCTTTTCACGGCGAATGCGCTCCTCCTCTGCGCGCTTCAGTTCCGCTTCCCTGCGAAGGCGTTCCTGCTCAGCAGCCAATTTCGCTTCATTTTCCTTCCTTTGACGCTCCTCTGCCTCAACTCGCGCCAACCGCTCAGCAGCCTCCCGCTCCTGACGGTTCCGCTCTTCCATTATCCTCTGCTGCCTAAGCTCCTCCGCCTTACGGGCTTCATAAATCGAATTGGTCTCAACCGCCTTTCCCACGACTGATTCCGGCGAATCCGATACAACCGCCGGTTTTCTAATCATCGCCACCGCAACGGCAACAGCGACCAAGGCAATGGCGGTTGCCGCAATCCACAACCCGACATTGCTTTTGGATTTCTTATTTACTTCCTTTGCCGAATCCTCACCTGCCGTTTTATCAGGATTCGCAGGAATCTCAGCCTCAAACGTTCCAGGATCCGCAGCACTGTCCGAATCATCCTCCGGAATGGTGATTGCCGTCTGTTCTGTAGCTCCGGTGGCTTCGGTGCGGCATGAAGTGTTTGTGGAGGAGGTTGCCGTTCCAAGGTCGAAGGAAACCCCTGTCTCGGAACTTGTGTCCAAAGTGTTTCTGTCGGCATGAGCCGAATTATCCGCCACCTCATCGAACCTCGGCACATCCAACTCAACCGCAGGCAAGGCCGGAGGCATTTTATCCACCTCTACCACAACTGCGGTCACGTTGTCGAATCCTCCTGCTTCATTCGCCGCCGCCACAAGCGCTTTCACCGCAGTCTCAACCGCATCGGATTCCTTGACAATGGACACGATCTGCCTGTCGGAGATCATCTTGCTCAAGCCGTCACTGCATATGATAATGCGGTCGCCCTGCTTCACCTGAAACGGGGTTGCGTCCACTTCAACGCTCTTCTGTATTCCGACTGCACGAAGAATCATGCCGCGGAACATAGGATTAATCTCATTCTCATCCTTCGCACCTATCAGTTCCGCTGCAGAATGGTCTTTCGTTATCTGCTGGATCGAGCGTCCGCGAACCCGATACAGTCTGCTGTCTCCCGCATGCAGGGCGATGGCAGTATCCGGACAGCACGGATCAAACAACACGCCCACAAAAGTGGATCCGCACCCTTTGAGACCTTTCTCCTGAGCGCGCTTCAATATCCAGGAAGATGCGGAATTCACCGCGCCGCGTAGTCCGGCAACCATCGAATCCTTTGAAAATCCAGCCTTGGGTGGAAGCGGATTGGCCTTGGCGAACATCTCGACGGCACGAACGGTGGCGGCGGATGCAACCTCGCCGTCATCACCGCCGCCCATTCCGTCAGCAACACAGAATACGCCTATCTCCGGGAAGAGTCCATAGGAATCCTCATTGTTCTTGCGCTTTCTGCCCACATCGGACAGACCAGCATACTTTATGTGAGGAAAGTGGCTCATCTATGGAATACCCTTCAATCCCTTACTTCATTGCCGTTACAGGATTCGATCCGGCGTCGGGCGACGCACCTTCGTTTCCGGTCGGGCTTTCGCCCTTTCCGTCGTCGTTGGCATCATCGGCTTCGTCTTCTTCGGCGGCGGTAGGGTTCTGTCCGAACCAGTAAGAGGTGGTCGGGTTGAGGCCATTGGCCGACACCTGTTTCTCCACCCCTATCGGGAAGTCGCTGGAAAGTTCCATACGCGGCAGTTCAAGGAGGAGATAGTCGATCGCACCAACCGCGAGCGGAGTGGCCACGTCGAGGTCGTCATGGAGGAACAGCGGATTGCCAAAGACACCCTGTTCGGACTTGAGTTCGGGCGTCTGGACCGGGAAGGCTTCGACTGCGCCCAAGAGGTTGATCGTCTTGATGTCTCCGCCGGCAAGACGACCGTCGATGAAGATAATCGTCTCGTTCGGCTGATTGTTGATCTCCGGAGTGGTATTTCCGCCATTGGTCTCGAAGAACGCCAGAAGAGGTTTGTCACCGCTCTGGAAATTATTGACGGTAAGAGCATCGCTCATATTCATCTTGACGGCGCCGCCGGAGAAGTCCTTGGCCGACACCGTAAGATTGCCGCCGGCCGTAACCGTTCCGTTGGGACGGATCGTACCGGTCGTGAACAGGGACACGTCAGCGCCAGCCGTTACACAGTCAACATTGATATCAGAACCATTTGCACCGGCAATGGCCGCATCGACGCCGGCCTCCGCAGCGACGGAACCGGCCTCAACCCCTACATAGTCCGACGTTCCCTGTTCGGCATTTCCAATAGAACCGCCCGCGATCAGATTTGCGGAGTTCGCCTTGACTGCGGCATGAAGCTGCTGGTCATTGGCGTATCCGCTGCCGTCCACCGGCACGGAGGCACCCATCTGCGTGATATTTCCGGACGCATCGACGGTGACGGTATCACCCTTTGCTTCGCCGTCCGCATCGAACTCTACGTTGCCGCCCTGAGCCGAAACCAATGCGAGGTCCGCACCGGAAACCGTGCCGTTGACCCTTACGTTTCCTTTCGCGCTCAGTTCGGTTACCTTGCCCTGCACCGTTGCTCCGTCCTTGACCGTGAGGTCTCCCGCAACGGTCTCAACAAGCACATTGCCGTTTACTCCGGCTGTGACATTGCCGAGGTTTATCGCATTAGCATCCTTCAGGGCAACATTTCGCCCTTTAGCCGTCACTGTACCGGTAAAGTCGTTAGCGGCGTTATCGACATTTATATCACCGGACGCGTTGAAATCCGCTTCCTTCGCAAGCATCTTCCCGCCTGTGAGATCAATGTCGCCGGCCATCGCCACAACACTGAGGCTTTCCGAAGCTTCAACCGTACCGCCATTGGCGACCACGTCACCCTTGGCGTTGCTGACCGCAACCTTGTTCGCCGTTACGCCCTTCGTCGTGCCGATCGTGATGTCGCCTTCGGCGGTCGACTTCACCGTCACCGACGTGCCGGCCGTCACTTCGGCTTCGTTGCTGATGTCGATCGCGTTCTTCGCGGTCAGATCGACCGCTCCGGACGTCGCCTCCACCGTGCCGTTCTCGGAAATCTCAAGCGCCGTGTTCGCGGAAACGACGACATTCTCCGACGCTTCGACCGAGCCGGTCACCTTCACTTCCTCACCCTGCGCCGTAAGCGTCGCATTGCCGCCGTTCGCCGCAACGGTCGCGTCGCCGAGCACGTCAACGCCCTTGGAGGCCGTGAGCGTCACGCCCTTGGAGGCCGTAACATCGGCAGCCCCATCGACCGCGACGTCGCCGTCCTTCGCCGTAAACGTGACCGCTTCGCCAGCGTCTACCTGTGCGCTCTCCGTCACCTTGACGAAGGTTCCCGCCGTGATACCGACCGTCGTTTTCGCGTCGATGTCCGCCTTGTCCGCAACCGTAACAGATCCGGACGCCGCATCCATCGTCAATGTGCCATCTGTGGCTTTGACGACGGCAGAATCGTCAACTCGGACAGAGCCGACCGCATCTACGTCGACATCCGTCTTCGCGGAAACGTTCGCACCGCCGAGAATCTGAACCTCACCGCCTACAGCCTCGTTATTCATGGCAACTTTGCCTGATGCCGCAGACAGAGACGCCCCGTCATCCGTCAGGCCATCGGTTCCGATTACGATATTCCCAGCGCCTGTGCCGGCATTATCGATCAGGATATCCTTCCCGGCCTTTACGATTGCATTCTGAGCTCCCTTTGCAATCGTCACACCGGCAGTCGCGTCGATGTCGACGTCGCCGGACGCACCCTTAGCCTCGACTACAGCATTCTTGACCGTCACGACACCGTTGTCGTTGTCGATCGTCACCGCGCCGTTGTTCGCCGTTACGCCCTTCGTCGTGTCGATCGTGATGTCGCCTTCGGCGGTCGACTTCACCGTCACCGACGTGCCGGCCGTCACTTCGGCTTCATTGCTGATGCCGATCATGTTCTTCGCGGTCAGATCGACCGCTCCGGCCGTCGCCTCCACCGTGCCGTCATCCGAAACGGTCAGCATCGCATCGGCAGCGATATCGACCTTGCCGTTCTCCGCCAGTATGCCGCCTTCAATGACAACGTTATTGCCCGCATCAAGAGCCGCGTTCTCATCTGCCTCAACTCTCGCCGTATCGACAACAGTCACATTGTCTTTGGCATAGACCTTGACGCTGCCGGCTTCTGCCTTCACGGCCGCTCCGTTCTGCGCCGTGAACGCGCCGCCGATGCGCGTCGCCGCATCCGTGCCGACCGTGACATCGCCAGTCGCCGCCGTCACCGTGCCGCCGTCGACCAGAACGTCCTTATCTGCGGTCATCGCAACACCCGTCGCGCCCGTCACTGAACCCGTGACCTTCACGCCGTCGCCGTCATCCGTACCGTCGGCGTTCATCGCAACGGTTCCGGCTGTCGCCTCGACCGTGCCGCTCACTTTAACGTTGTTTCCGGCCTGAATGTCGAGAGCCTTGACCGCACCGTCATCAGAACCCTTCGCACGAATCGTACCCGCAACCGTCACATCGTCATCCGCATCGATATCAATCAGCGCCTCAGACAAAACCTTAGCGTCAGTCTCAACTGTCACCGACGTACCGGCATCAAGCGTCACCTTCGCATTTGAGCCGATCTTCGCATCCGTGCCAAGGACTTCCACCTTACCGCCTGTTGCCGTTACGGAAACATCCCCAACAGCGGCGACTTCAGAGGCATTAACCGTGATCTCGTTCGCCGCAGTGAGCGTGGCAGTATTGTTGCCGCCCACGAACGAACCGCCGGCCACGGAGATCGAACCGTCGTCAGCGGAACTGTCTGCATCTGCCGCGCTGACCGTCAGAGCCTTATTCGCGGCAAGCTTAGAGGCGGTGACCGTCACATTTCCGTCCTGCGCCGTCACCGTCGCAGTGCCCGATGCACCGACCATTGCATTGTCCTGAATCGTCACGCCC
>SUVZ01000293.1 GCA_015061765.1 Lentisphaerota bacterium | reverse complement strand
CCTCTCATCTTGGGCATCCGATTGCCGGCGACAGCCTGTACGGCGATGCGGTGCGCGACAGGCGGATGGCGCGCGTTCCGTCGCGTCCGCTTCTGCATGCGGTGGCGCTGGCGTTTCCGCATCCGGCCTCGCGCCAGACCGTTGAGTTCGCCGCCGAACCGCCTGCAGACCTTGTGTACGCCCGGTGAGGCTGCAATGGTTTTCATTCATCCTGAATCCGCAGTTGGACATATAAGACTCGCCTGGGAATATTGACGGACTTCATGCGTTTCTTCTTTCCGTCCGCCTGTCTGCGGAATACATTCCGCCAGTCCTCGACAACTGTGGCAGGACATGCCGTCGCACGGGGTGCCTTGATCTTACAGGAATGTCCGTTCAGGCATTGGCGATGCGTGTTGATTCCATTCAGATTTCCCACGCCCCTCGGCTTCCAGCATAGGCTCATCAATCACAGATGTCGTTGCTGCCTGATTGTGTTCCACGCGGCGTTCACGCGAACCATCTGGTCATTCGCCTTCGCGATAATCTCATCCGGCAGGCCCTGGGCGCGGAGAGTGTCAGGATGGAACTGCTTCGCCTTCTCCCGATAAGCCCTCCGCACCTCGTCGTCGGAAGCATTGCGCGGACATCCAAGCACCTCGTAGGGATCGCTTTCCGCCTTAGGCTCTGCGCTCGGCGCGGAGACGCCACGGCGGCGGCATTCCCAGACGAACACAGAAGGATTGATCCGCAGATGCCCCGCAAGAAGACGCAGCATCTCAAGCTCAACGGCGGAAACCGATCCGTCAATGCACGCAAGATCCCAGAGGATTCCATACACGATTTCGCGCACATGCGCATTCGGCTGTGCGGCGGCGAACGAATCCGCGTAGCTGTATATGGTGTGGGCGTCGCTCTTCGCCGCCCTGAACACGCGAATGCAGTATTCGCGTCTTTCGCCCGCAAGCCCGAGCCTGTCGAACACGGCCTCGCAGTAGCGCACCTCATCCTCGGAAATGCGGCCGTCCGCCTTGGCCATCTTCGACAGCATGGCTGCGATGGCGGCAAGCGTGGCCAACTCGTTCTCCGTCGCCTTTTTTGACGACGGCTTCCCGATTGCGTTTCTGGCCTTCTCCTCCACCCAGTTCCCGACGACCGCTCCAATGATGCCGCCGAGGATGCCGCCGCCCCTGGCGCTTCCGAGGAGCGCTCCGGCGCACGCCCCAATCCACCTCATTCCGACACCTCCGGCCGACCGTCGGTCACGGCTTCAATCCTCATTATCCTGAGAATCGCAGGACGCCCGTAATCGCGCTTCCCAAGGCCCGTTCCCACACCGAGAACCCTGTATGTGCGCGGCAGCGAGTCACGGGTGCGGAATGCCGCCGCGAGAGCGATCCCCGTCGGCGTGACGCACTCGCCTTTTGCGCCGGAAGTGCGCAGCGGCATTCCGGCAGCCGCGGCAATGTTCAACACGGCCGGAACAGGAACAGGAAGTTCTCCGTGCGCGCACTGAACGGTTCCGGTTCCTTCGGTAAGACCAGTGACAACGCATTCGCTCTCGCCAAGATCGTCGAACAGAACCGCCGCGGACACAATGTCCACGATGGAGTCGATTGCGCCGACTTCATGGAAATGGACCTCGTCCAGAGGCTTGCCGTGCGCCTTCGCTTCTGCCTCGGCCACAAAGCGGAACGCCTTCTTTGCCAACGCCCTGGCGCGGACGCTCATCTCACCGCGGTCGATGACGGCTTCGACATCCGCAAGGTTGCGGTGTTCATGCGGGCATGACCCATGATCGTGTCCATGATGGTGCGCATGCGGCAATATCACATCAAAATCGGTTCCGGCGATTCCGTAGGACGACTTCTCCGCAATCACATACGAAAACTCGTTCTCCAGTTTCAGCGAATCGAGGACGGCCTTCAGCTTGTCGCGGCTTGCCCCAAGCGAAAGGAGCGCGCCTACAGTCATGTCACCGGATATCCCGGCTGCACCTTCTATGTAGATCATCGATTCATCTCCATCAATTTCACGCAATTGTATCACATATCAAAAACCGAGAAGGTACACGACAACCGAAACGACGGTTGAGGTCGCGCCCACAAGAGTGCCGTAGGGGAAGAGTTTCAGGCGGTCCTTCACACTCATGCCGACAGCGCCTGCCGTGGCATGGAAAAAACTGCCGTGCGGAAGCGCATCGAATATCGTACCGCCGGCATGCAGCATCGCCGCCGCAGACAAGGCAGGAATGCCCGCCTGAGCAAGCGCTCCGGAAAATGTCTGCGACGCTATCGTCACTCCCGCCGTGGTAGATGCCGTCGCGCCGGAAAGCAGTACGCTCGATAGAGGAGCGAGCGCAAACGCCGGAAGGTGGCATGCGTTCAACAGCGATATCATGTCGGCGTTCAGCCCTGAATTCTTTACGATTCCGGCAACGGCGCCCGTTCCTATGAGAAGTATGGATACGCCTATCACCTTCGAAAGCCCGAATTCGCAGTATTCCGCCGTTCTTCTCCAGCGTCCGCAGACGATTATCGAAACAAGTCCGCCTGCCGGAAGAGCGACAAGAGGATCGACGGCCAACCCACAGAGCGGGCGGAGCGCCAGAAGCGCGACAACCACTGCCGGTCCTGAAATCGCAGCGAGAATGTCCGGCAGTTCCTTTGTGCGAGTGTCCAGAGCGGACGCAACACCGTCAGATCGCCCTTCTGCCATGCATTTCTTGGCAAGCCAGGCCGAAAGCAGCACTGTGACCGCAAGGGCGCAGAGCGCGGGAACAACGTTCTTCAGCATAAGCGCCGTGAGATCGACCCTGAATGCGTCTGCCGCCGCTATCGTATTCGGGTTTGGAGATATGACGTTGCCGGCCTTTCCGCCACCGACCATCGCAAGAAGAAGCGCCGGGATGGAGAGACGCGCACGGCTGCCAACCGCAAGCGCGACAGGGGCGACCGTGATTACGGCGATATCGACGAACACACCCACCGTCGTGACAATCATTGCAGCCAACGCAATCGCAACGAGCGCAAAGCGAGCGCCCAACAGCCTGACGATGGAATCGGCTATGCGTTCCGCGCTTCCGGTCTTTACGAGAGCCCCGGCCAATATGCCTGACGTGAGGATGCGCAGGACGCTCGGCATCATGGCTTGAGTGCCTGATATCATGGCGGAAACGGTCTCCGACAGGCTGCCTCCGCCAAGAAGACCTCCGGCCAGTGCGCCGAACACCAAGGCATACGCAGGCGTCGCCTTGCGTATGATGAGAAAGATGGCTATCGCCAGACCCGTCAGTGCGCCCCAAGTAGAAAACATCTGAACACCTGCTCCGCTGTGGCGGCAAGATTGGCTGCCGCATTGCCTTTTTCGAGTGCTTCTTCAAGCGTAACGATCTCACGCAGAATCGGGAAGAATGCGTCTATGCCATGCTCATTGACGACTCCTGCGTCAGGAGTCGCGCAACCCGAGAAGGCAATAACCCTCTTGCCGTATTTCTTCGCCATGTTCGCAATGCCGATCGGCGCCTTCCCCATGATCGTCTGTGAATCCAGACGTCCTTCACCGGTGACGACGACATCGGCGTCATGGACAACGTCCTCAAAGCGCGTCTCCTCCAGAACGATATCCACGCCGCTCTTCAGTTCGCCGCCGAGAAATTCACGGAATGCAAAGCCCAATCCGCCGGCGGCGCCGACGCCGGGAAATTCCGTGTCGCCCCCGGACACGGCTGCAAAATGCGCGAGAGCCGAATCAAGCCTCCCAACCATCTCTGGCGTAGCACCCTTCTGCGGACCATACACAGCGCTTGCGCCCCTCTTGCCACAGAGAGGATTCGTCACATCGCAGGCGATGCGGAAGGTGCATTCCTCAAGTACGGGAATGGCGTTGGTCCGATCGATTCTCGTCACCGCTGAAAGCGAACCGCCACCGAACGGAACCTGCCGGCCATCCGCATCAAGCAGTCCGAACCCGAGCGCCTGCAGCATGCCGGCGCCGGCATCGTTGGTTGCACTTCCGCCGATGCCGATGATGAAGCGGCGGCATCCGTTGGCAACGGCATCCCTGATCATCTCACCTACACCAAACGTTGTCGTGTGGAGCGGATTCTTCTCATCGTCCGAAACAAGTGTTATGCCGGCGGCCTGAGCCATTTCCATGATGGCGGAACAGCCCACAACGCCATACGTTGCGACAACAGGTTTCCCGGCAGGTCCAGTCACCTCAACCTTGCGCAGTTCACCGCCGAGACCGGCGGCAAGCGCCTCGACAGTCCCTTCACCGCCATCGGCCAGCGGACGCACAGCGCATTCGGCATCAGGCAAGACCCGCCTTATGCCGTCAGCCGCCGCACGTCCCGCCTCAATCGAGCTCAAGCTCCCTTTGAACGAATCTATAGCTATTGCAACTTTCATAATCGTCGGATTTCATTCTTGCCGAGCGTCGATTCTCGCGTTCTGATCCTCAAGCCAGCCGGGATCGATACCCTGTTCAGGCGATTCCCAGATGAGACATCCGTAGTCTCGCGCCCAGTCACTGTCCTTGGACGGAGGATAGAATATGCCGTGCGCTATCCTGTCCAGGATGTCGACAACCTCATCCTCAGCCTCGGACTGTCCCGCCGAACCGAACGCATGCGCCTCGTCGAACACCGTATCCTCCGCCCGGCGCGCAAGCACGCAGTACAGAGCCTTCGCTTCTGCCGCACGGGCGGAAAACCTGCTGTTGCACTGAACCATCGCGCGATATATCGGGAGCTGAAGGCTCTTGGAATCGTCCTTCGGGGCCTCCCACGTCTTGTAGTCGATTATCGCAATCTCACCAGTATGCTCATTCTCGTCTATGCGGTCCACCTTGCCACGCAGAAGAGTATTCGAACTCTTTATCCTGCATTCCAGGCTCTGCTCTGCGGCGATGATGCGCCATCCCGCCCTGCGTCTTGCCGCCTGCACGGGCGCAAAGTTCCGCAGACGCGCAATCGCCGCCTCGCCCTGCAGCTCGATGATCGCCGGAAGGCTTGTTCCGTAGGCGCCGAGAACGATACGCATCTCCTGCTCCAGCCAGTCCGCAATCTCCTTGCCGTCCGTGGAATCCTTCGGCCCGCTCTTGGCGAACCGGTCCAGCACCTCATGGCACAGCGTTCCGAACGTCATGCCGTCAAGTTCCTGCGCATTGTCGTCCGAAGAGTCGCCAAACGTCTCCTGCAGATAGAAGTTGAACGGACACCTTTTGTACTGGTCGAGCCGCGTCGGAGACATGGTCTTTCGCTCAGTGCGTCCTTTCGGAGGGACCGGCAAGCGAAGGCGCCACGCGTCCGGAAGCGCCTTGGACGGAGAACCCTCGTGTCCTTTGGTGACCGCATACAGGCGGCGCGCAAGCTCAGGCAGATCTGCGTCGCCAATACCCCCGAACAGTATCCGGGACGGCTTC
>SUVZ01000292.1 GCA_015061765.1 Lentisphaerota bacterium | reverse complement strand
AATACCGCGTGGCGAAATACCGTGATGTCACGCCAGCATACAACGTTGTGCATGAGGATGCCCGCTATCAGCCGCCGAGCCTTGCGCATCCGATGGGTACGGACAATCTCGGACGCGATGTTGCGCTGAGGCTTGTGCAGGGCGCGCGCATTGCGTTCCATGTGGGCATAATGACCTCGCTCATAGCGATTCCGCTCGGCGTTCTTCTAGGCCTGTTTGGCGGCTACTTCGGCGGCAGGGTGGATTCGTTCGTCGTCTGGCTGTGCGCAACCGTGGCGTCCATGCCAGGGCTGCTGTTCATCCTTGCGATATCGATGGTCGTCGGTCAGGGGCTGATGGGCATATATCTCGGCATAGGGCTCACCACGTGGGTGGGTGTATGCCGCACCATCCGCGCCGAGGTGATGAAGCACAAGGCCAAGGCGTATGTGCAGGCGGCGAAGGTGCTCGGGTATTCGCATCTGCGCATAATGTTCCGGCATATCCTTCCGAATGTCGCGCACATCATCCTGATCCAGTTCTCGATTCGCTTTCCCGGAGCCGTTGCAACGGAGGTGTTCATCTCCTTCCTCGGCATCGGAGTGCAGGGTGAACCGAGTTGGGGAATCATGATAAACAACGCCCGTCTCAGGTTATGGCAGGGCGTGTGGTGGGAGATGACATTCGTCACTCTGGCGATATTCATCCTCGTGCTGGTGTTCAACCACCTTGCGGACTACCTGCGCGACCGGCTCGACCCCGCATTGCGCTACGCGAACAGATAGGTGATTCCGATGTTCGAGAAACGCGGTTACATGCTGGACATAAGCCGGGACAAGGTCCCGACGATGTCCACGCTTCGGCGGATTGTGGATCTGCTTAAGGTGTGCAACTACAATCAGTTCCAGCTGTACACGGAGCACACCTTCAGCTATTCCGGACACGAGACCGTGTGGCGGAACGCATCTCCGGTAACGCCTTCCGAGATCCGGGAGCTGGACGCATACTGCCGGATGAACGACATCGAACTGGTCCCTAACCAGAACTCCTTCGGACACATGGAGCGGTGGCTTGTCCATCCGGAATACAACGGTCTTGCCGCAATGCCGAACGGCGGCGCCGTCACTCCATGGGGAACGGTAAAGAAGGATCCAACCACTCTCGATCCGTCAAATCCGAAGTCCATTGAACTCCTTTCCGGGATGTACGACGAACTTCTCCCGAACTTTTCGTCCAGGCTTTTCAACATCGGCTGCGACGAGACATTCGAGATCAAGGATCCTGAGTCATATCTTGGCTTCCTGCTGAAGGTATGCGACCTTGTGCGCGAACGCGGTTTCCGTCCGATGTTCTGGGGCGACATAATCCTGAAGCACCCGGAACTGGTCGATCGCCTCCCGAAGGATCTGATCGCCCTGGACTGGGGATACGAAGGGAATCATCCGTTTGCCGCCGAGACAGAGAAGTTCCGGAAGGCGGGACTGGACTTCTACGTCTGTCCCGGCACAAGCTCATGGAATTCGCTTGCCGGGCGTGTCGAGAACATGCGCGAGAACATGGCCGCCGCCGAGTCCGCCGGCCGACGCAACGGGGCGAAGGGGTTTCTTGTCACGGACTGGGGCGATTTCGGACACTGGCAGCCGCTTGCCGCCTCTCTGCCGGGGCTGATACTCGGAGGATGGTTTGCGGATCATGGCCCAAAGGCGAACCGGATGGATCTGGAGGAGGCGCTCGATTCTGTCATGGGAGTGCCGCTGGGCGGCACTTTGCTGCGGCTGGGGACCCTCTATCTGCGCGGCGGCGCGTTGCGGGCCAATGCGAGCGAACTGTTCAGGATACTGTCCGGCGACCGTGGCTATTCGCGCCACCCCAGCCTCACAGACAGCGTTCTAGTAGAGATTTCGGCGGTTGCCGAGGGATGTCGTCATGCGGCGGCGGCGTTTACGTCGCCGACGCTGTACGGTCCGGGCGCGGTATGGGCGGAGGAGATTGTGTACATGGCGAATCTTGTCGATGCCGCCTGCCACAGGCGCGACGAACGCCGCCTGAAGGCTCTCCGCGAAGAGCACCGCCGCGTGTGGCTGCTGCGCAACCGTCCGGGTGGACTTGAAGATTCTCTCGCGAAGTTTCCCCGGTTTTGATCAACAGTCCGCATAATGGTGTATCACTCGCTGTCTCAATGACGGCTTCCGTCAGTTCTCGATGTGACATCAATCGGATGCTTCCGTCATGTCTGCTCACTTATGGTATAATTCAAAGTCGAACGGTTCTGAAGGACCGGCTTTCTACGATAAACTCTGAAAAGAAAGAAAAGCAGAAATGAACTACAAATACATGTGCCTTAATCCGATTGCGGACGTGGGGCTCAACAACCTGACGGACAATTATGCGCGCACGGAGGATTTTGCGGCGGCAGACGCCGTGTTCGTGCGCAGCGCAAAGATGGATGAACTCACCCCGGGCGACAATCTGATTGCCGTTGCGCGCGCGGGTGCAGGCGTGAACAACATCCCCCACGCCGAGTACGCAAAGAAGGGCGTCGTGGTGTTCAATACGCCCGGTGCCAATGCAAATGGCGTGAAGGAGCTTGTTATTGCGGCGATGCTGCTTGCATCGCGTGACATCGTTGGCGGCATCGATTGGGTGAAGGCGAACGTTGAGGACCCCGCGATCAACAAGTCCGCAGAGAAGGCAAAGAAGGCTTTTGCGGGAACGGAGATCGCCGGAAAGAAGCTTGGCGTCATCGGTCTCGGTGCGATTGGACAGAAGGTCGCCAACGCGGCTGTCGCTCTCGGAATGGAGGTATATGGCTATGATCCCTATCTCTCTGTCGATGCGGCCTGGAATCTTGACCATGCCGTGACGCACTGCAAAAACGTAGAGGCGATCTACCGCGCATGTGATTTCATCACGATTCACGTTCCTGCGCTCGATTCCACAAAGGGCATGATCAACGCCGAGACGCTCGCCATGATGAAGAACGGCGTGATTATAGTGAACGCCGCCCGTGACGCGCTTGTCAACGAACCGGACATGCTGCAGGCTCTTGAGTCCGGCAAGGTCCGCCGTTACGTCACCGACTTCCCGAACTCGACGACTGCCGGCAAGAAGGGCTGCATCGTGATTCCTCATCTGGGTGCTTCCACGGAAGAGGCCGAAGACAACTGTGCGGTGATGGCGGTCAAAGAGATGCGTGACTATCTTGAGAACGGCAATATTGTCAATTCCGTGAACTATCCCGCATGCTCGCTCGGTCCAGTGAACAAGGCTGGACGCGTGGCCATATGCCACAAGAACGAGGCGAACATGATCGGACAGTTCACCAGCATCCTTGGGAATGCAAAGGTCAATATCGACGCCATCGCGAACAAGAGCCGCGGCGACTTCGCCTATACGCTCATTGACACTGACATCGCAATCCCGGCGGAGGTTGTTGAGGAACTCAAGAAATCCCCTGCGGTGATTCGTGTGCGTGTGATCAAGTAAAATCGTGTCGAAGCAGACAGGTTGAAATATTGCGCGGTCCCTGAAAGACTCCTTTTGGGGACCGCGTTATGTTTGTTTTTTTTTCAAGCGACAGCGGGGACGTTCATCTTTTGCCGTTGATAGTTGATGGATGCGGACGGTAGATGGGGATGTGGTATAATGTACGGCGATTGTGAAAAAGGGAGCTCCCCATATGTTTGCGGCAAATTGCAGATGCGGTGAAGGAAGGACGGTCGTTGCGGCATGAAATCCGACCTGTCCTTCTATTGGCCGTTCGTGAAGCTTGGCGTCACCGACGTGTGGCGTCACAAGACGCGTTCGTTTCTCACGATGCTCGGACTGGTGTTTGGCGTCGGATCGGTTATTGCGATGCTAGCCGTCGGCGAGGGCGCGAGCCAGCAGGCTCTGGAGTCCATCCGGCGCCTTGGCAGCCAGAACATTCTCATATCGAGCGTGAAGCCTGTCGGCGACTCCAGCAACGCCATGTCCTCAACCCGTCAGGCGTCGCTTTCCGTGTACGGCCTTCTCTTCGAGGATGAGCTTCGCATACGCGAGACTGTGCCGGGCGTGTCCGATACGGTCCCCGCCCGAATGGTGCGCCGCGACGCCAGATTTCACGACCGTCGGCTTGAACTGCGCGTGGTGGAGACGATGCCGACATGGTTTGAGGTCGTAAAGAGGCCGCTTCTCGCCGGACGCACTCTCACCGTCCAGGATGAGGTCACCCGCGGAAACGTATGCGTGCTCACGGAGTTCGGCGTCCGCAAGCTCCTTTCCGCGGAAAAGATGATCGGTCAGCGGATCCGCATCGGCAAGGGCGTTTTCGAGGTTGTGGGCATCGTCAAGAACGAGGAGGGCGGCAATACGCGTGCGCCCGATTCCGACGCCGACGCATACATTCCGATGTCAACGGGAATCAAATTCTTTGGCCTTTCATCGCTGAAGTACGTGTCGGGTTCCCGGCAGGGCGAGAAGGTCGAGCTCTCCCAGATAATAGTGAGAATGACGTCCACAAAGGTGGTCGAGGCCGGCGCCAAGGGCGTCGAGGCGGTGCTCAAGCGCTTCCACAAGAAGCAGGACTACAAGATCGACGTCCCACTTTCGCTTCTCCGCGAGGCTGAGAGGACCAAGCGCACGTACAATGTCGTCCTTGGAGCCATCGCCGGAATCTCGCTTCTCGTCGGCGGCATAGGCATCATGAACATCATGCTTGCGTCCGTCACCGAACGAACCAGGGAAATCGGCATCCGGCGTGCGATCGGCGCCCGCAAAAGCAGGATTGTGCTGCAGTTCCTGATCAACACCTGCGTACTGTCCATCGGCGGCGGAATCGTCGGGTTGCTGCTTGGGGTGACGATACCCATGATCATAACGTTCTTCACCGACATGCCCACCGTGATACGGGCATATTCCATGTTCCTCGCATTCGGCATCTCCGCCGGCATCGGGATCGTGTTCGGTCTCTACCCCGCGCTTCGCGCAGCCTCGCTCGACCCTATAGAGGCGCTTCGCCACGAGTAGGATGCGGAGTCTGTCCCTTGTGGGCAACCTGTTTATAACTGCCGATAACGAAATGCCGTCCGCCGGGCGGCATTCTGCTATAATCTAGGGCCATGGAAGAAGATATAAAGACGCCTCCGCACAGCGCGGAGGCAGAGAGGGGAGTTCTCGGATCGATACTGATCGACGCCGAGTTCGGAGAGGATCTGCGAGTTCTGGACATATGCCTCACGCATGGTCTGGAGCCTGATTCCTTCTATGATCCCAAGAACAGGATACTTTTCGAGACGCTGCTTTCGATGTCTCAGGCCACCATGCCTGTGGACGCAGTCACGCTCAATGAACATCTGCGTTCGCTCGGCAAGCTCGAGGCCGTCGGCGGCGCAACCGCCATCGAGAATCTCGTGTCGTCCACCCCGACGTCGGCGCATGCGGAGTACTACATCGACATCGTGCGCCAGAAGCATGTGCTG
>SUVZ01000291.1 GCA_015061765.1 Lentisphaerota bacterium | reverse complement strand
CCCGAACTGCAGAAGAACTGGAGTGAGCAATGACGGTGACGGCTTGCCGAACACATGCGACGGCTTCATCCCGTTTGTCACCTCAAGGAACTTGAGCATACCGCCGACATCCGGGATAGGACCTTCCTCCGAAGGACAGCAGTTATCCGGATGCGTCGCAACGAAATCGATAGGGCCGCCAGGAACAGTCTTGAGACCAACCTCGGCATTGCCGCCGTTGCGCATGTTCCACAGCGCGGTAAGGCGGCGGAGCTTCTCGTACGTAAGCTCACGATCGTATGCGAGGGCGGCAAGCTCATTGCGTTCAGGGTCGTACCCAAACGTCACACCGACATCACGAAGGCGCTCATCCATGTGCTTTACAACCGCATCGCTCGCCACAAGATATACGCTCTTGTACCCCTTCTCGCGAATGTACTCCTCAAGCGTTATGAGCGGAGTCAGTATCTGATCCGGCTCGACGGGAATGTTCGCGCCGGCGATCTTCTTCATGTACTCCGCAGGGGTCTTGGACGTGTTGTTCGTGAGATAGAAGAAACAGAACCGCCCGCTCTTCGTGTTCTCGATCACGAAATCCACGGCAGGCTTGATGGGGTTTGACCCCATGAAAAGCGTACCGTCCAGATCGCAGACGAACGCGCGTTTGCTTGCAATGTCAAATGTGCACATGAATAAAAACCTTTCTCTTTTCCATTTCGGTCACGCGGGACACGTGACCCTACCGGATCAGTGTTCGCCGTCAGCCGCAGGATCAAGCGCCGGAAGACCGGTGCGCACGCGGAAGTCGTAGAAACGGTTGCGTCCCTCGCATGCCGTGATTCCGGCATAGAAGCTCTCCGGGAGGGATTCATCCTGATAGCCGAAGTGATGTCCTCCGCAATAGATATCCATCTGAACCTGTCCGCGACGCTTCTCGAGCGTGACCTCAAGATCATACTTGCGCTTCGCCTCGAACGGCGCTCGCAGGAACGCCGCAAGGTGCCACTTCGCCTTGCCGTCCTCAAATACGTAGTGCCACACGTTTATGCCCTCGTTGTACAGCACAATCTCGTGATGTTCACGGAATTCCGGACGCCCCTTGTCGTCTTCGCCAAGACGCGGCGCTATCACAATCAGCGGAGCCATGAGATGGTCAAAGCTCATCACAGACGAAATCTTTGCCTTCGCCTCGAACTTCTTGCCGTACACCATGCTCGTGTAGATGTCAGTCACATGGTTGGCGTAAATCTCCTCGTCCGGAAGATCTGGACACGGATTGAGAATATGGTCATCCTCCTGGACGAAATCTTTTACATACTCCCAACGCGAACTTTTCACGTTGATCCATTCGTCACGATTCCACCTGCCGCGCCCGAAATCAACGCGCAACGCCTCAATTCCTTCATTGCTCATATCTCTATAGCTCCTTTTCTCAAAACCTCGATTCCGCCGTCTGCGCACACGCGCACGACCGTGGACGCCACGCCGCCGGGCGACGCACCATCATCAACCACCAAATCCGCTGAAAGCCCGACATCCGCCAATGCCTGCGGCGCATCGGTCGCAGCTTTTCCGCCCGAAAGGTTCGCGCTCGTCACGCGCAGAACGCCGCCGCACTTCGCGAGAAGGCGGCGCGTCCAGTCATGATCCGGAACCCTAAACCCCTCATCGCCAAGAACCATCGTCAGCGCACCTGGCCAATGTCTGCCGGCAAGCTGCGCCGCCTTCTCGGGAAGCGGAAAACCGAACGACTCGACCGCTGACGAATCCGAGGCGAGAAGCGCAATCTTCTTCCCGCTCTCACGTCCCTTTATCGTGTAAATCCGCTCTACGGCATCGGGGAAGCCGGGATGCGCAGCCAGTCCGTACACCGTATCTGTGGGAATCACAGCCACGCCACCAGCATTCAGAACCGCCGCCGCTTCATCAAGCGCCGCATCGTTGCAGGAAAGTATCCTCATCATTCCTTGAAGTCGTTGCGGAATTCGGAAACCGACTTGCGCGAACGCGCCTTCATGAATATCCTGAGCGGAGCGCCTTCGAGACCGAACCTCGCACGGATCGCCTTTTCTATGTACGACTTGTAGGCCGGGGTCACAAGCTTCGGGTCGTTCACGAAGAGACGTATCGTCAAAGGCGCGGTTCCGACCTGCAGTCCGTAATACACCTTGAGACGCCGCCCGTTCCTCATCGGTGCGAGAGTCTTCTTGGTGGCGACCTCGATGGTGCTATTCAGCACACCCGTCGGCATCTGCGTCTTCACGCTGGAGGCGACGGCATCGATGGCGTCTACCGTGCGCCGGATGTTGTATCCCGACTTCGCCGAACAGAATACGATCGGAGCGAACGTAAGAAACGGCATCATCTTGCGGATGGCGTCAGTAGCCTCCTTCTCGGTCATGCCCTTCGCGACGGCCAGATCCCACTTGTTCATCAGCACCGCGCAGGCCTTCTGCGCATCGATGATCTTGCCCGCAATGCGCATATCCTGACGGGTCGGACCAATCTCGGACTCCATCGTAAGCAGCACAACATCGGCCTCTTCGATTGCCTTCTCGCTTCTGAAGAGGGAGAAGTTGTCCACACTCGTCTTGGACATCTGCGTGTGGCTCTTCATGCCTGCTGTATCGACAAGCGTGTAGTGGCGCGCGGTCGGGCCTTCGCCAATGGTGAACGGCACGTCCACAGCATCGCGCGTTGTGCCGGGAATATCGGATACGATCACACGTTCGGCGTTCAGGAGGCGGTTGATATAGGAACTCTTGCCTGCATTGGGACGTCCCACAATCGCAACGCGCAGCGGCTTCGCGATGGTGGACTCCTCCTGCGGCGGCAGTGCGCCGACGATATGCTCCACAAGCGACTGCATTCCGCGCCCATGCTCCGCAGAGACGTTGAACACCTTCATGCCGAAACGCGCAAACTCGTCAGACTTTTCGTCATCCTCGGGACGGTCGCACTTGTTAGCGGCAATGACTGTGGGGCATCCCGACTCGCGAACTCGCTTCAACACCTCTTCATCCAGAGGCGTAATGCCGCTTTTGACATCGACAACAACCACGCAAAGATCGGAGTCTCCGACTGCAAGCGCGGCCTGGGCGCGCGTCTCCTCCGCAAACGGATCCTCCGAACCGGGAGTCCTGTCGAACGCGATGCCGCCCGTATCCACCAGCATGAAACGCTTTCCGAGAACCGTAACCTCACGTGCGACGCGATCGCGCGTAACACCGGGCTGATCGAACACAATCGCGATGCGTTCACGTGCAATACGGTTGAAAAGAGCAGACTTGCCCACGTTCGGGCGCCCAACTATTGAAACTGTAGCCATAAGCCTATACCATATCTCGTATAAATGAAAACCCTGACATTATACCACATTTAAGCAATATACTCGTTCCCTCATGCACCGGGAGAACGCAAGGAGCGCGAAGGAATGCATTGTCCGTGCTGAATCGGCTTCCAGCGGCGCACCGGAAACACAAGCGTAAACAGCGCAGAGGCCGACAGCACCAAGGAAAACAGAGGAAATGTCACGATTGGGAGCAGGCCCGGTCTCCCCTTTCTATCCGAAAGCGCAACTGAAATCGCCGCCGTCAACCAACCCATGACAAAAACGAGCAGAACAAAACCGGCGAACACCTGAAGAGCCTGTGCGCAGGGCTGTCCGGCAGAAAGTTTGACCACAAGCGCAACAACGTTCGCAAAATGAATGAACGCAACCGAGAACCCAGTAAGGATGGAAAAGAAGCTGTCAAAAAGGCGAAGGGACGGTTTGCGCAGCAACCTTGCGACCCAAGGGATTGAATACAGGCGCACAACCTGCCAACCACCCGTCTCCCACCGGCAGAGCTGACGCCACATCGCCGACAGCGCGACCGGCTGTTCGTCAGAGTAGCCCGCTTCGCCGACATACGCGACCCGTCTTCCGGCAAGGTTCCCCTGAATGGTAAACTCCACATCCTCCACCATTGTCCTGGTACGCCATCCGTCAGTGCCCAAAGCCGAAAGAAGAAAAGCGAAACCGGTTCCGGTAAGCTTGCCGGACAGCCCCAGATTCGTCCGCACCCTGTTCGAGAGCTCGTTCATCATAGCCCAATATACGGAATACCACCCCGATATGGTGTTGGCGCCGGCATTGGACGCACGGCGGCATCCCGTAACGACGCATTCCCCGTCATTTAGGGCATCATTCACAGCATCAAACCACCCGCAATCCACCGTATTATCTGCGTCGAACACCGCCACAACATCGAAGCTTCCCTGTCCACGGACTCGTTCTATTCCCCAAGCGAGCACATCTCCCTTCCCTAAACTTGGAGTTGTTTTCTCCCATACAGTCGCACCTGCGGCATGGGCAACCTCAGCGGTCCTGTCGGTGCAGTTGTCCGCAATCACAATGACTTTCAGACGATCCTTCTGATACGAAGCTTCGAGTATGCTCCGCACCGGCTGTTCTATTACGCGCTCTTCATTCCTTGCGCAGATCAAAACTGCGAAGCGCAGCTTCTTTTCAGATACCGGATGCTGCCGCCCCTTGCGGATCAAACCCAGGACGAGCACCAGTGTCGACCAGAAAAATACCGCACTGAGCAGACAGCACAGCAGATCGAACAGCAATGCGAACGAAAAGCTTTCCATTGAGCACCGTCAACCGTTAGAGGTCATGTAAATGATGCGCCCGATAAACCAAGGTCACTCAAAACGTATCGATGCGGCGCGACCATGCGCGTCAAGACCTTCAACCTCCGCAAACGCCTCGATTGTCTTTTTGGTCTCTGCAAGATCTTCCTTCGTGAAGGCAACGAAACTATGACGACGGCGAAAATCATCGGGCGTGAGGCCGTTGAACATATTGGCCGCGCCGCCCGTAGGCAGCACATGCGAAGGTCCTGCGACAAAGTCACCGGCGGACTCCGGAGTCCATGCGCCGGCAAAAACAGCTCCGGCGGACCTCACTCCCTTCATTAGCTTCAGCGCATCCTTGCACATGATTTCAAAGTGCTCAGGCGCAAAGCGGTTCACAAGCTCAAGACCTTCTGTAAGATTCGGTGTTACGGCGAAAAGAATTCCGTCCCGGTCAATAACACGCTTGATTATCTCCTTGCGAGAAAGAGTTTCGGTTTGGGCGAGAAGCTCTTCCTTCACCTTCTCCGCGAACTCCTTGGACTGTGTGACAAGAAGCGACTTCTCCCAACCGCTTCCATGCTCCGCCTGGGAAAGCAGATCCGCCGCCACCCATCGCGCATCAACGGTGCCGTCCGCAAGAACGGCTATCTCGCTCGGTCCGGCCACCTGATCGATTCCCACATACCCGTACACCTGACGCTTCGCCGCCGTGACGTACGCATTGCCGGGACCCACGATCTTCTGCACCTTTGCACAGGATTTCGTGCCGTACGCCATCATTCCGATGGCCTGAATGCCGCCAACTCGATATACCTCCGTAACACCGGCGAGCTTGAGCGCATAGAGAAGAACCGGATTG
>SUVZ01000290.1 GCA_015061765.1 Lentisphaerota bacterium | reverse complement strand
TCGCCTCCTCCCAGGTCATGTGCCAGAAATCCGCGAGCACCGTGCAACCCGCTCCGATCTCCTGCGCCATCTTGGCGGCGTCTGAAACCTGACGGAGGAACGGAGTCTCCTTGCGCTGAAGCGGCTCGAGCACAATGGACGTGCCACACTTCGCCGCCTTCTCCGCAAGACGCTTGCCTGTGTTCGTCACGAAATCCTCGCGAAGCTCCTTGAGACCCACCTCCGGCTTCGAACGCGCAGGGCAGATGATAAGGCCGACGGACTTGATTCCGCCAAGGATCTCAAGCACCGGCATGAACTTCGCTACCTCGGCATCGTTCATCCTGGGATCGGCGTAATCGAAACGGCTCGGTCCGCATGCGGTGGCGCAGACAAGGCGACGGCCCTGCATTGCCTTGCCGAACGCCTCACCCTTCTCGAGAATCCATTCGCACTTGCCGCCAGTGGGAATCTCGACCGCGGCATAGCCGTTCGCCTCCATGTAGTCGAGCTTTGCATTGAAATCATCGGAGACCGGAATCGCATTCCACTGGAGGCAGAGATTGATGTCATCGCCACATCTGCCACCGCAACATGCGGCCGCATCCGCCTTACATCCGGCGACAGAGGCCAATCCGGCCACTGTGGCGCTCTTCAAAAAGTCTCTCCTCTTCATGCATCCTCCTGAATAGCATCATAAGTTGAAATAAAATCCCGTCCATTATACCACACATTGTCCATTTGCAAAAAATCAAACGTCCATCCCGCACATGGCTAAAACGCTATTCGCTTGGACTCATTTCCCTTGCATCTTCCGGTTGACATCTTTTCAGGAAGCATTCCGGATATGAACTCGGAGACTCTCCACGGCAATGCGGACATCAGCCACACACCAAAGCGCATCGGCCACGGGAACGCTATCAGCCCCACATTCCTGTCAACGCGGTCGAGCATGACCTTGACAGCACAGTCCGCCTCCATGAAAAATGGCATGGGACATGTATTGCGGTCGGTTATGCGCGAGCGGATAAAACCTGGACAGATCACATTCACCCATATCCCCTCGCGTTTGAGCATTCCGCGCAGGGAAAGTGCCCAGCTCTTCATCGCGGCCTTCGTCGCGGCATACGCCGGGCACGTCGAAAGCGGTGCATAGCCCGCTATGCTCGCCGTTATCACAATCTGCCGTCTGGACGAGCCGACACCTGCGGCGGCATTCCGGCGAAAAATGTCAATCGTCGGCAGAACCACGTTCAGGTTGCCGCCGACATTCGTGGCAAATGTTCTGCGCACATTCTCCTCATTTTCGATTCCGGTTCCGATCCCGGCGTTGGAGAACACAACCTCAAGCGGCGCCACCGCATTGCACTCCTCTATCCATTTGCGGACAGCCTCTTCATCCGTGACATCAAGTACCTCACCGCGAATGACTGGAGGTTTGTCCGAAACACTATCTGCTGCGGCCGCTTCACATTTGCGGACCACGGCGGCAACGCGTTCTGCGTCTCGTCCACAGAAGAAGATGTTGCGCGTACCTCGTTTCGCACATTCAACGGCAAGTGCCTCGCCGATGCCGCTCGAGGCTCCTGTTATGAGAACAGTGTCTGGATTTTTGACATTACACTTGTGGAGTAGAGCATTCCGCCTCGGTTCTTTCGATGCGGATGCCCCCTCTTCAAACCGTGCGTGCGGATTTCCCGCACACGGCTTCCCGTGTGAAACTGATTTCATCGGCAATACCTCTTTCTTGTAAGGGCTATAAGCCCGAGTTTCTTTAGTTCTCCGTAGTAGGTCTCGGCGTATTTCAACCGATACCGCCGCTGCCTCTTCCTGTTGAGGAACTTGTACAGGCGATACCGTGCATATGCGTTCACTTTCGCAAACTGACGCGACGGATACCCGCACCTGAAGTACCTTCCCCATCCTTCCAAGACAAGATTGAGACGCTTTATCACTTCCTCTACAGGCATAAGCAACTTGCGTCGCATCGTCTGTTCTTTGACTTTCCTGCAAACCTTCTTTACCGACTTCGGGGATGGACACCACTCAAGGTATCTCCTGCCCGTCATGTAATGTCTTGCCTTGGCAACCATCATGGCGCACGTCTCGAACCAATGCAGGTAGATGTTTGACAGCAATGGGGAAATCACTCCGCCCTGCGGCGTCCCCCTCCCTTTCGGGCTGTTCTGCACACCGTTCGGCTCGACGCTGTTGGACTTCAGCCACTGTCTTATGAGAGAAAGCACTCCGCTGTCCGTAATGCGTCTGCGCAGGGCAAGAAACAGTTTGTCGTGCGGTATCGTATCGAAATAGGACGACAAGTCCGCATCATAGACTTGATTCTTCCCCGATTTGATTTCCGCCGCAAATCGACTCCGACGCTTCTTTTCGGCTTCACGCAATATGACACGTTGGCCGCATGGACCTTTGGAGTTATCGAGACTTAACAGCAAGGACTCGCTTACGCTGCGGCTCACCTGTTTGTAGGACAGGGCTTCGACATTCGGGTCGCCCCTCATGCCGCCTGTCTTCCTAACTGACTGTCGATTTCTTGTCAGTACGAACTCCCTTCATTTCGCAAGTCGCTATCGAACTTTACTTGGCGCACCATCAAATACACTCCATAAATCAAACTCTTTCCAGGATTCCTCCCCTATCATTCCAATTATTCCACTGATTTCCTCACCCTATTTCAACAGTAAAGAACCGAAAATCCTCATTATCGCCATATCATGGCTTGAGACACCCTATCGGGCATACTATGACCCCATCCTTCCGTAGATAGGCGAAATCTCCATCAGCTACGAGAACCATCATGAATGACGGCTTCTTCATGCGCGTAACATCAATCTTGTCGGCAACCGCAAGCAGGGAAGCCGCACCCTTCTCGATCAACGCATCGCCGCCAAGCTTAACCTCGACAAGGCCGTAGCTTCCGTCACGCAATTGAACCACTATATCACACTCTAAGCCGCTTTTGTCCAGATAGTGGTACAGTTTGCCGTCGATAGGCTCTGCATACGTGCGCAGATCACGAACGGCAAGCGTCTCGAACATGAACCCGAACGTGGGCAGATCGTCCATTAACGCCGATGGAGACACGCCCATCGACGCCGTGGCGATAGACGGGTCGATGAAGTAGCGCGTATCGCTGGTCCGCACAGGTGTTTTGCACCGCAGATTCGGGCACCAGGCCTTCATGTCCTCCACGACGAATATTTTCTTGAGAGCGCCTACGTACGAAACGATCGTATCCTCGTTGAACGAATCGGCCTCATGCCGAGCTATGTCATCGCGAATCACAGTATAGGCCGCCTGAGTTCCCTGGAGCCTCGCGTAGCTGTGCATGATCCGTCGAGCCGAATCGGGATCGCGTGAAACTCCGTCCGGCTTGGAGATATCGCTCCCGGTGACCGATTCGATATAATCATACGATTGGTCAAAAGCTATCTTCCCCTTCATCCCTATGACGGATGGCCAGCCGCCGCGGCAAACCAAAAACGCAAGTTCCTCAAACGAAAGGGACGAATCGCCACCCTCGAATTCCTTTTGCGAAAAAAGATCGCCCAACGAAACCGTTCCTGACGATTCGCCCGACTCCCATAAACTCATCGGTCGCATCTTCATCCGGCTGATGCGCCCCGTACCGCTATGTTGTATCTCGTTACGCCTTTCATCCGGAACGGTCGAACCCGTCAATATGAAATGCCCGAACCCAGGCGTATGATCTACGGAGAAACGAACGGCATCCCAAAGCTTCGGGGCAATCTGCCATTCATCTAGAAGACGGGGCTTTGCACCCTCAAGAAGCCGACTTGGCTTGAAATCGGCAATCTGAAGATTTCGTTTGAGCGAATCCTGATCAGCCATATAAAGAACGCTCTTGGCAAACTGCTCCGCAGTCGTCGTCTTGCCACACCACTTTGGGCCTTCAATCAAAACAGCACCCTTACCGGCCAATTTATCGGCCAACAAAGCATCAGCTATTCTTGGTCTATAATCTTTCATAACGCAAAATTATATCACCTTTCACACTATAATACAATCCGTTCGGCGTTTTGGCGCGATTTTATTCGGCGTTTTGGCGCAATTTCGTTCGGCGCTTCGGCATATTTCACGATCTCTCACCTACCTCCAACCCATCTCTGCGCACCACCTGCCCAAACCCTGCGCAGGAAACGGACAAAAGGTGCGCAGCAAAGCATCTTCCGCTGCGCACCTTTTTGTATAATGCCTTATGGTGTCGCTCTGCTATCCAAAATCATACTATTTTACAAAACAACCCGATTTACAAGATAAATTACAACTCTTTCTAGGGTCTCACCCCAATTATTCAGCCCAACCGGTAGCGCCGCTAGATTCGAAAGATCGATCTTCTCGCACAGCACATCCCTCTGCCTCGAAAGCTCCGCCCAAACGCTGCCGCCGTCCCTAATGTCCTGTGCGGGCGCATTCATGCATCCGCTCCATCCCTCATGAAACCCACTCTTCAAAATACTCCCTGCACCAAACGCTCACCCACAGCAACCAATACCCCGCGCTTCTTCAATGATTCCCATCACCCATTTCCCCCGAAAGGAGCGCTATTGAAAACCATTGGCGAAACACTCGGAAATCCTCAATTCTCACAAATTATAATTTGTGAGAATTGAGCACAGAACGAGAGGGATGACCAGATCCCGAAAATGAGAATTCACTTCGGAACAATTCTCTCGCTTCTGATGTAATGATGCCGCGGGATGAAGAGAATACGGTTTGGACTGATTCTCAAGATTACGGTTTCTGAGAGAATTAGCAAGATTACGGCTCGGACGAAATCTTATGTATCTCTAAAAAACGCTATTTCATAAAACAACCTGATTCACGAGCGAAATTATCACTCTTTTCAGGGTCCCACCCCAATTATTTCATCTGAATAATGCAAGCGAATCTTCACAAAATTTTATTTCCAGCAGATAAACAACAAAAAGCAAACTAATCGTCTAAAAATTATACATTTCCAAAGGTCCAACCCCAGATATTCTTTTCAAGGTTATTCCCACCCCAGTTATTCCTTTCTACCATTCGTCATTCAAAATGGCAGAAAGAAGTGCGATACCATTTTGGTATTTTTAAGTAGAATACCGAGTGAACAAAATCAGCCGATAACTGACATTAACCCGCAGAGCACCATCTCAAATACTCCTTTTCAAGAGTCTATACCCTTTACTTTCTAGAAGATTCCAGCTATTTATTGTCTTCGACAGAATTTAACACTATCCAGCGGGTTTCACCGACACGAAGATCAAGCGGAATTATTTTACCGTCCGGCGCTTTGAATTCGTAATATCCTGGAATCAGGCAGTGAATCGAAGCAAAATCACCGTTCATGTCAACCTGAAGACCATGCCGCGTCGGGATATACCCTCCAGCCTGCTCCACGATTTGACGATAACCACGCGGAGTCTGCGTACCAGCCGCTTTCACTGCAACACCTGCGGCATCCAACG
>SUVZ01000289.1 GCA_015061765.1 Lentisphaerota bacterium | reverse complement strand
TACCGCATGCCGATGTGTTCAAGCGATGCGGCCATGTTGCCGGCGCGTTCGCCGACGGCAAGCATATCGGTCATCATGCGCGGGAATGCGCCAGACTGGGCGAGCGGACCGGAGATCGAAGTGCCGTCCGTGACACGCTTCCTCGCATTCGCGAGCGCCGCACCGATGACGGCGTTTCCGCACGTCTCCTCCGCAATCCGAAGGGCGTTGAGCACATTGACGCCGTTCGACAGGAGCGTCTTCAGGGTAAAAGCGAGTGACGCGTAGATTCCGTTCGCGACGATGTTTTTGATGAGCGGCATCTTGAGCTTCACGCCGTCGAACTTGATCCGCCCGGAAGGCGTCGCCACCCACTTCCTGAACCAGGCCACGAGCGCGAATATCCCTATCGCCATGAGCCAGCCGTACCCGATCACCGCATCGCTCATTCCGATGAGTATGCGCGTGGGCAGCGGCAGCGATCCACCCATGGAGGCGAACACCTTCTCGAAGAGAGGAATGATCCACACAAGCGCACCTATCACGCCGATGACGCCCAGCGACAGCACGATGCACGGATAGATGAGAGCGCCTTTCACCTTGCTGCGGATATTGTCGTTGCGCTCGTAATGGTCCACCAGACGGCGGAGCACCTCAATCATCGCGCCAGACGATTCGCCCGCCTTGATCATGTTTCCGTAGAGCGGCTGAAACGTCTTAGGATGATGCTTCACCGCCTCCGAAAACGCCTCGCCGTTCACGATACGGTCTGTGAGATCCTTGCAGACAAGCCTTTGCGCGGAACCCTCGTCACCCTGACTCGCCAATGCCCCGAGCGCCTGGCCGAGAGTCATGCCGGCCTCAAGAAGGTCGGCCAACTCGCCCGTGAAAAGGAGAACATCAGTCTCCTTCATCACAGGCTCTTTGCCCGTCTTCGAGGACCTCTCGGTGCGTCTTCTGGTTGTCTGCCTTGCCATGCCTTGCTCTATGCGCGAGACGTCAACTGATGACAATCTCAGTGAAACATTTGTCGTGCCGCATATTATACCACACCTGTCGCACTAGAATTCTGCCGCTAATGACATGGCCACTTACCCGGATCAGCCCTCTGTCTTCGAAGAGGAGGCTCGTATTGTCCACTGGCGAGAGAAAGCCCCCCCCACGCTCTTTTCAGCTATGCCCTTGGATGGTACCTTCTGTGAATATCGCCGAGTCTTGACTGATCCACATGCGTATAGATTTGGGTTGTCGATATGGAGGAATGCCCGAGCATCTCCTGTATTGCACGGATATCTGCCCCATGCGACAGGAGATGGGACGCAAAACAGTGCCTCAGAACATGCGGCGACACCGTATCGGGATCGACACCTGCCGCGACCGCACGCTGCTTGAGAATCTTGAACACCCCCATGCGGGTAAACTTCTTTCCGAGTCTTGTCAGAAAAAGATGCCGTTCGGAGACGTTGCCCTTTGAGAATGTATCTCTGGCAGACTCCAGATAGCGAGTGATCGCATTTCCTGCGGCGCCTCCTATCGGAACAACCCGATCCTTGGCCCCCTTGCCTGTACACCGTACAAGCTCCGCACCGAACGGAAACGACTCTAGCGTAAGGTCGCACAACTCGCTTACGCGAAGTCCGCAGCCATAGAGCAGCTCCAGCATGGCTCGATCCCGCAGATCGCGAGGTTCTGTGCCCGACACCGAATCCACTAGACGCTGCATCGCCTCCTCTGGCAGTATCTTCGGCAGGACCAACCCTTTCTTCGGAGACTCCAGACCTTCAGTCGGATCAACGGCAATCAGCCGCGTGTCCTTCAGATGCGAAAAGAACTCTTTTATGGCGGTGAATGCACGAGCTCTGGAGGAAGCACGCTTCGCCGTATCACGCAACACATCCAGATAGGAGGTCATACAGGCTCTGGACACCTTCCCGGCATCATGCACCCCCTGCCCATCAAGAAAACGAACGAGGGCCCGCACATCGCGCAGGTATGCCTCCTGCGTATTCTCTGCGAGCCCACGCTCCAGCGCGAGCGCGGCGGCGAACGACTCTACCGCCTCTGTAAACGATACTGCGCCCATGCCAAGGCCGCTTAGCAGCGACCCTTGGACTTGAGGAACTTGAAGGATGCGTCGATGGTGGAAAGCGAATCCTCATGCTTCTCGCACTCGACCACATACCACTTTACGCCGTCAGCGTCGGAAGCCTTGAAAAGCCTGTCCCAATCGACGCCGGGAACGGTGCGTCCGTCATTGAACTTTCCGGGCTGTCCGAGAATCGCATCAAACTTATCCGCCCATGTGCGCTTGCAGTCCGCTGAATACACGCAACCGTTCTCCTTCGCGTGAAGCGTGGGACTGCGGTGCGGATATTTCACGTACTGTTCGCACGGATCGTATCCGGCGGCGGTAGTCCAACCGACATCCTGCTCCATGCAGACATTCTGAGGCGTGTTCTTGAAGAAATAGTCCCAAACGGTCGTGCCGTCGGAGAGCTTCATCTGGAATTCCCAGGAGTGGTTGTGGAAACCAATCTTGCATCCGAACCTAGCGGCATCCTCTGCGGCCTTGGCATAGTATTCGGTGAGATACTTCCACCAGTCGTCCTTGATTCCGGAAGTGGAGTTCCACGACGTTCCGGCAGGACGATTGCCGCCTCCGGGGCAGATGATGAGATTGTTTCCGAATGTGAGGTTGAACTCGCAGGTCTCCTTCACCTTCTCCGGACCGAACGCATCCTTGCCTACATGCGTACCGCAGGCGACAAGCCCGTTCGCCTTGAGCATCCTGTCAAGGGATTTCGCATCCAGACCGTAATAGCCGGCCATCTCCACACCCTTGTATCCGATCCTAGCGACATCCTCAAGAGCCTTCTCAGGCCCGACTCCGCCGATGGCGGAATCGCTGCCCTTGAGACGCTTACCCATGATGTAAGTGCGGATGGAGTAGAGCTGCACGGCGACCTGCGCCTTTGGCACGCTGCAAAGCGAACAGCACCCCGGAAGCGAGGCGGCGGAAAGCGCCGCAAAAGACGAACCCAGGAATGAGCGACGATTGATATCCATTTTTCAGTTTATCCTTTCTTTAGTTCTTGTTGAAATTGAAACAGACCCATGCCGACAGCGCACCTGCCTTGCGGCATGCCGGAAACCCTTGGATGATCAGTCGTTGAACCAATTCCAGAATTCCCACCAGGACGGCTCCGTCATGCCGAGAGCTTCCCTAACGGCCTTGCCAAACGCCTTGCTCATGGACATCATGCCAAGATCGTTCGGATGCACACCATCAACAGTGCCTTCCAGATCTCCCGTATACATATCCGTCTTGGGCAGATACACTAGATTCTTCCATCCTTCGGCAATGAGCTTGTCGTAGAGTTTCTTTATGAATACATCCTTGACCGATGGTCCCTTGCAATACACGTCGCACTGCTCCGCCATGATAATCGGCACGTTGGGACGAAGCTTGCGGAGATTGCGGATGAACGGCTCATAGCGTGCACGCACCAAAGCATCGGGACCAGGCTTGACACCTTTAAGGTCCTCTACGCTCTTTGCTTTGCTATCCTTTACGTTCCCCATGTTCCAAAGGCAGTCCAACACATAGCAGCTCGCATCAATCGCCGCAAGATGCTCGCTCATCTCGAACTCCATGCGACCCGATCCGGAAAATCCGAGGTTCACAATCGGCACATCAAGGTCGCGTCCGACAATCGAGGGAAATGCAAGACCAGGGCGGGAAGCGCATCCGCCATGCGTGATTGACGTACCATAGAACACGACCGGCTTGTTGATGCCGCTCTTGCGCGGACCGAGAGCCTTTACTTCCGCATTCTTCTCAATGCCGAGCGAAAACGATGTAATGCCGTTATAGAGCGGAAGGTTCACGAGACAAGGATCGCCTGGTTTCCAGGAAATCTTGAGACTGCCGCCCGTCTTCGCATCGCGCAAGCGGCCAGTCTTGACATATCGCCATTTCCCGTCTGCATCCTGCCTATACACATCGATTCCGGACACGCCTGTAGACGGCATATGGTCCATGGCAAGTCTCGCGTTGATAGGCTTCCACCTGAAATGGAGAATGCCGGAATCCGTACTGAATCGGAACTGTAAACCGGACGAATGATTCTTCATCCCACGCACACCGGCATTCACCCTCTCCGTGACATTCGATGGAAGGCGATCATAAAAGGCAGCCGTGTTGCTGAAACACTTGCCTTCAAGCGGAAGATATCTGCCATCTATCCACTTTACCCCTTTTGTGTCCACAGTCGCCTTCTCAAGCGCCATGCGCGGATCGAATTTCTCAATCGCATTCTCCTGGGCAACCATCACGCCCACCGCAAATGCAGTCGCAACAACCAATGTAATTTTAGTTTTCATGCGCAACATTGTACCACTTTTCCCGCAAAAATGGAACCATTGCATGCAACACCAACGCAATGGCAGGCCTGAAAGGATCAAAATCATTCCTCCACCATTTGCATCGCCAGCAGCGTCGCCTCCTCTATCGTATGGTTCTCTAGCGCCTCGCCGATCGTGTTGCCGCTCGGAGGATCGAGCGGCTTCCACGTGCGGCCAAGCGGCAGAAGCCGCACTTCCGCATGGAGCGGCCATGCAGGGCCGGCATGGAACGGACCGTAATACTGCATGTTGTTCGAAAGCGGATATTCCGCGTAGGCGTCCGAAATACAGATCATAGAAACATCATATAATATTTTCGCAACTGGCGGCATTTTTATTGCTTCCCTTCTGTATTTTGTCTACTGAGGCCGTGTCTTATGGCGCATGCAGACGCCACACTCGCGTCTCACCCTTTCTCATATTCTCACGAATGGCTTTAACCCCTTTTCTATCGTGAGATGCGGCAAATATCTCGCTGACATTGCTGACTTCCGGCAATTCGACCTTTTTATTTCCATCTGATGAGGCATGCACAGTCACATACCCGCGCCCGGCGGAAAAAAACATCGTCTGTATCCATCCAGACATGCACACCTGCATCCCGGAATACATTACGCACAGTTGATGGTGCCGCAGGTTCCGGCATGAATATGCTCTGCCATCCGTCATGTCTGCAAATGGAACTCCCGACGGGAACTATCTGACGATCGTACGGACAAGTTGAATCAAGGGTTCTTAACTTTACAGGAACGCCAACAATGTCCTCAACCAGACTCACGCCGCCCTCTCCAGCGCCATCATAATATCCCGGTGCAAAAAACCATATTGCCGTCTTCCCCGGGCATCTCACAACACGTTTGATTCTTTCGCGCATTTCACCGGTCAGTGTAAATGTGTTGGGGAACACATATACCTTGTAATCCGGCAGGCGGGGATCGGCAATATCTGAAAGTTCATACGAATCAAAAGGCACCCCGCAAGACAAAAGAATCACCGATGGGCACGGACAGAAGAATCCACATGCAAGATCAGACTCGACTCATCCGCAAACACCTTGTTGTGCGCTATTCGCGGAGTTCTGACCCTGAAAGCGTC
>SUVZ01000288.1 GCA_015061765.1 Lentisphaerota bacterium | reverse complement strand
TTAGATTCACACATTTCATGAGGCCAGTCCCCAGAAACGCAGGGTCTGTCCCCATAATCAAGTAACGACAGATAAGAGTAGAGACGTTCAGTATCTTCAAGAATATCTAGGTATGAAGCATTCTTTCTGTACCATTCTATCATCGTGAATTCGGGATTGTGCCGAGACCCCTTTTCGCCATCACGGAAACATGGCCCTATCTGGTATATGCGCTCCATCCCGGCCGCAAGAAGCTTCTTCATCTGCAACTCCGGAGATGCCCGCAGAAATGTCGGTTCGCCTCCAAAATTCCTCGGCGGCAGGACTTCAGGACAATCAATGTTAGGCTCTGGTGCGGGGGCGGCTATGCGAACCGGAGTCTCAACCTCCACAAAGTCTCGGCCATCAAAGAAAGAGCGTATCGCAGACACTATACGTGCGCGCAGCCTTATCGCATCCAAGTTCATCGAAGGATGCCCTATTCATATCTCGCCAGATGCTTGCCGACAATCTTGGCAAGACGCATCTCAAGCCATGGCGTGACCTTCCAGTAGTCACGGAGATTGAGATATTCGGCAACGATCCCCGCCTGTCCCGACTTGACGGCATACTCGCATTTGAGAAGTATGTTGCGGGCTGTCGCATCCGGTGACACGAACTCCACCACATGCGTCCGGAATCCGAGAATCCGCATGATCATCGCACGGAACGCGTCTGTAAGGATGTCGCAAAGGCGCTCCCGGAGAATGTTCTGACGCAGCAGACCCGCGAAATCGCTCCTCGCGCCTACGGCACCTGCGCCGTTGATCGTCTGCTGAAGCTCATGCTGACAGCACGGCGCACTCAGGATATACCTTGCCTTCCACTCCACGCCGCGCGCCAATGCCTCGTCCGTTGCCGTATCGCAGGCATGCAGTGACACCACCATGTCCACATGGTCCAGCCCATCAGGCGGCGCCGACGAAAGGTCGGAGGAGGAAAGATCGCATTCGACAAATGTGACATTGTCCACGACATCAAGACGCTCAGCCATCTTTCTGGCGGACGATATAACGTCATTACGCCGATCGATTCCGACCACTCGCACATCCTTGAACCCCTTTACGCAGGTCAGGTAGAACCAGAGAGAAATCGTCAGATACGCCTTTCCGCACCCGCAGTCTACGACCGTGAATGTCCTCTGCGAATCCTCTGCGACCATATCGCCGACGATCCGCAGAAACTCGTTAACCTGATCATACTTTCCGCGCATGGATGCACGCACCCTGCCTTCTCCGTCCGCAATGCCGATCGTCTTCAGCAAAGCGGCAGAGTCAAATGACGTGAGAGGCTGCCTTTTCACGCGGTCGTGCGGCTGTACGGTAACTGACCTGTTCATCTCGGCAGAACGCGAAACCAGTGCCTTGCCCTTCTTTGTGACACGCACATGAAGATCGCCGGTCGCTGTCATGAGATGAAGTTCACGGGCGCCGCGCTGGGCTATAATCTCCTCAAGACCGTCCGCGGCGGTAACGGCGTCAAAGTTCTTGACCCGCACCTGTCCCTCGTCGGTCATTTCAGCCTGAAACTTGCGGATCCCGCCAATCATGACGGGGCGCATCACGATTTTGAACAGTTTCCCGTTCCTGCGGACGGTCTGCACAATCTTCATGAACCCTTCACCCATCACACGGGTGCGAATTTCATCCTGCAATTTCTCGTCTAGCTCAAAACGTTCCATGGTGTCATCGCGCTGTTATTTCGACATGGTCTTCAGGGCTTCTGCCACAGCCTCGGCAAACGCCTCGGAAAAGGCGGCAGAATAGTCGCCAGATGCGGCGTCCGACGAGCCTGTTCCATCCAGAAACATGCTTATCTCCCGGTTCTCGATGACAGCAAGCGAAACGGAGACCCTTGCCACCCGCTTGCCGTCTTCCCTGCAATCAAGCGAGAGGTCGGTAACAACCGCTTCAATCGTCGAATTCGCGCGCGCCGTACTTGCGGACGCCAACACGCGACCGAACCTACCATCATTCTCAAGAAGCGCCGCCAATGGCATGCGAAGAAGAGCGGATGGCGACGACGCAAACACATTGTATCGGTCAAACGCGACCGAACCATCCTTCCGCACAACCGCCAAGGCCGGTTTATCATAAGGAGCGGCTACCGATAAAGAACCAAGCCTCGCGACCCTGTCAACCATCAGTTCGGAGGAATGCTTACGCGAAGCGGACACAACCCAACTTTTCGGCGGCGGAGGCGCGGATGTGAGACATCCTGAAAAAACCACGGCCGAAACACATGCGATGAGCAACAGTTTCAGTTCGCTGACCATGTCCACCTTTCAGACGTCATATCAATTTCCGGTCTCTAGGCGCTGTGCACAGCGTTCGGGAAGCCCGGCAGCCCGGTCACGCGCCTGGGCTCTCGCCACATCATACGCTACGCGGCGAAAACGAAGTGTACGCGATCCCGAATCAAACACAACATAGCTGGCTCTGGAATCTCCGTCACGAGGCTGACCGACAGAACCGACATTGATGAAGTACTTTTTGCCGATGTTTAATTTGAATTCCCCGTTTTCAAATGTACGGGGATCATAATGCACCGCACCAAACGGCGTCTGCTCGTATACGACCGGCACATGCGTGTGACCGTGGAAACAGACAGGCGTTTTCTGGTAGACGAAATGGCTGGCTGCCTGAAAATCGTCGAAGATATACCCCCAATGGTCCGGCATATCCATAGTGGCATGCACAAGCGTCATGCCCATCACCGGCCTGGTCATCGGAAGGGAACGAAGCCAATCCATGTCCTCGCCTGTGATGTGCTCGCGCGTCCACAGGACCGCTTGGGCTGCCGCAGGATGGAAATCCGCTAGATTCTGCTCGAACGCTACATAGTAGTCGTGATTTCCGCATACGACTGGAGCCTTAAGTTCATCACGCACAAGCCTGATGCACTCGGACGGACAGGCATTGTATCCAACGACATCGCCCGTGCAGATCCAATCGGTGACCCCTTGTGCGGCGGCATCGTCCAACACGACGCTCATCGCATCGATGTTGGCGTGGATATCGCCCAGTATACCGTAAATCTTGGCCATCTATCAAAGCTTGAGTATTGCCGCCGCGACCTGAAGGTCTTCGGGTGTGGTTATCTTGATGTTGGGTTTGTCGCTTTCGCAGATTTTCACAGACTCGCCGGCGATTTCGACGGCCTGCGCATCATCGAACACTTCCTTGCGCTCCGCCTCGACTGCAGCATACGCCTTGCGAAGCATTGAATACGGAAACGCCTGCGGCGTCTGCACAACCCAGTATTTCGTACGATCAACAGTGGAAGACACCGTACTGCCCTTTTCAACGATCTTTACGGTGTCGCGCACCCGGTTGCCGGTAACTGCAGCAGAACCGCGGCGAGCCATCTTGATCACATCGGATATGACATCCTGCGAAACGCACGGACGCGCACCATCGTGAATAACCACTATTCTGGTATCGGAATCAACCTCCTTCATGCCCGCCTGGACGGAATCCTGACGACGCGCACCACCAGGCACTATCTTGGAGAGCTTGGAGATTCCGAACATTCTGGCCACAGCCTTCGCCGCCGTAAGCTGATCCTTGCGAACGACAAGAACGATCCTGTCAACATCGACATTCTTCTCATAGGCAAGAAGACTCCACGCAACGACAGGCTTGGAACCAAGACTAAGAAACGCCTTGTCCGTACCGCCTCCCATGCGCTCGGATTTGCCTGCCGCGACTATAATTGCTGTAACCATAATACAAAACTCCTCGTAAATTCTTATGCCCCTATTATATCAAATCACCCCTGTCAATAATAGCGAAAATTCTTCGGTAAACCTCGGCGGACCTCAGCCATGTCCCTTGACTATAACTTCAGACAGGATTAACCCTAAATTCGGCAGTTGGCGGGCAGAAATCACCGTCTGAGGCAGTAAAATTTGTGATTTTCCTTTGTCTTTGCTCTTCACCCACTGGGTGAGAGCCAGAAATCGATATTGTCGCTTATTTTATTATCTCTAACGGCACTGAGCATAATCCAACTGCCTAATTCAGGTTAACAAGATTTGCTAGATTACTGTACGGATGAAATCCCATGAATCCTGCAAATCCTGTCAAAAAGTTATCTCAATGGACATTCACGCACCAAAGCGCTGGTGGGACACCAACCACTAACTTACGTACGATGGCGGCAAAGAGCGAGTGCGACAATGTCGGCGAGCATGAGAAGAACAATCGGATTCATGGGCCCGCGCTCCTCGACGGCAAGGTCGTTCATTTCAAGGCAATTGCGGCGGAATGCGGCGCGATCAGCCCTCTTTGTCTGCGGGAAATCACTCAATATCAGCATTCTTTCAACGGATGCGATTTTGGGATACTCCTCGGTGATCATCCTAATCGATGGTGTTGTCTTCATCAGTACTCCTTGGTTGTTTGATTTCAAGATGGAAGGAATTGTAGCTGTACATCCAGCTCTTCCATCATCCCGGAACCATCAACCACATGGATATCCTGACAGGACGAATGCATGAGAAAAGACACAGGTAACGGTTCACGAGACCGGAAGCCGAGCCCGTCCAAATCGAAAAGGTCAGTCCAAGGCGACGGTCTTGGCGAACTCCCTGTCGCTCATCTTCAACAGGAAACTCTCCCCCGAGACGACAAGTTCGCCGGCAATCGTGCGCTTTTCCTCAAGAATCCGGTCAATCCGGTCCTCAAGCGTGCCGTGCGAGATGAAAAGGTGCACAAACACGGTGCGGGTCTGCCCGATGCGGTGGGCCCGGTCGGTAGCCTGGTTCTCGACGGCAGGGTTCCACCAACGGTCGTAGTGTATGACATGCGTGGCCTTCGTGAGGTTCAGGCCGAAACCGCCCGCCTTCAGCGACAGGACAAACGCCGTGGGCGTCTCGGATGCATTGAAGGCGGCGATCTGCGCATCGCGCACGGCCGGGGTCTGTCCCCCGTGCAGGAAGAGCACCTTTCGGGAGAACTTCTTTTCGATGAGAGACTTGAGCCTTTCGGCGACCTTCACGTACTGGGTGAACACCAGCGCGGACTCTCCGGCGTCGAAAATGCTCTCCAGAAGCTCAAGAAGACGCTCCACCTTGCCGCCATACACATCCCCGTCGCCGCCAAGTCCGTCGCATATGAGCTTGAGCTCAGTAAGAAGCGCAAGAGCCTGCCCCTTCGAACCGCGTTCCTCGCGAGGCGCGCTCGCGTAGCGTGCAAGCGCAACTTCGTATGCCGCCCTCTGCCTTGGCGACAGCACGCAATATTCACGGACCTCCCGCTTGTCGCCGAGCTCTGCGGCGATATCGGGATCGTTCTTTAGCCGGCGAAGCAGAAATGGAGCGAGAGCCTTCTTCAGCTCGGCCATCGCCGGCGCGGCTCCTCCCTCGCGGATCGGACGCTCGAAGTCCTCTACGAACTCGCCCCTCGGCCCTAGAAGACCCGCATTCAGGAACTCCTCGATGCTCCAGATGTCGATAACTCGGTTCTC
>SUVZ01000287.1 GCA_015061765.1 Lentisphaerota bacterium | reverse complement strand
TTACACTCTCCTCCGTTTGCGCGGACGGCACCCGTTGTGAGCGAGCGGCGTCGTGTCGGTAATCATCGTAACGCGAATGCCTGCTGCCTGAATCGCACGAACTGCGGATTCACGACCCTGACCTGCACCCTGCATGCGCACTTCGCATTCATGCATGCCCTTGGCGACGGCCGTACGGGCGGCATCCTGAGCCACCATCGTCGCGGCAAACGCCGTGGACTTGCGGGATCCCTTGAAGCCTGCCTTGCCGGCGGAACTCCAGGCGATGACACCGCCGCGGGCGTCGGCAATCGACACCTGCGTGTTGTTGAACGTGCTGCGGATGAAGGCAATTCCTGCGGGAATCGACTTGCCGGCACGAACCTTCTTCGCGGGCGCTGCGGCGCCCTCGGCCGCCCCTTCGGCGGCATCAGAGGCAGCAATCGGCGCCGCTTCAGCGGCGACTTCGGGCTGCTTGAGTGTTTCTTCGCTCATTGCTTTCCTGTTTGTTCAATAAAAGCGCTTACTTCTTGCCGGCACGAATCGCGGCCGACGACGCCTTGCGGTTGCCCTTGCGCGTCTTCGCATTTGTCTTCGTACGCTGACCGCGCACCGGAAGCCCCCTCTTGTGACGGAGACCGCGATATGATCCAATCTGAATCAGACGGCGGATGTTCTGGGACACTTCACGACGGAGATCACCCTCGACGCGGTAGTTGTCCTGAATGTAGGTGGTGATCGCGTGGATCTCGTCCTGAGAGAGATCGTCCGCCTTCTTGGCGGGATCAATCTTGCAAGCGGCGAGAACATCGTCCGCACGCTTCGGTCCAATACCGTGGATATAACGGAGCGCGAAGCGGCTCTGCTTCTTGCCCGGAATGTCCACACCCATGAGTCTCGGCATGTGTTTATTCCCTTTTCTTTATTAACCCTGACGCTGCTTATGGCGCGGATTGGTGCAAATGACACGCACAACACCCTTGCGACGGATGATGCGGCAATTTTCGCATATGCGACGGACAGAACTGCGAACTTTCATGTTATTCTTCTTCTTCCTTGGTCAAAAAGAGCCATTATTAAACCATAATCGGAATAGAAAATCAAGAGAATATTTTTATTTTTTAGAATCGGCGGTTGAAAGCCCGAAATCTATCCGATTAGGCAAATTCTTACCTCATAAAGCACTGCTAAGTCAAAAGCCTACCTTTGACACATGATGCCCCCTGTGGCGACGAAAGCTTTTGAAGAACTCGTCGATCTTCGCCCCCTCTCTCTCTTCCGGCCTGTCAGCATCATTCATTCCACTGTCCTTACGTCTGCGCTCAAGCGTCTTTGCGGACGTTCTCGGCGTAGATGCGTGTAATGAGGTCAAGAGCCACACGCGACTCCCTGCCGTCAATCGGGTACGGATCCCCTCCGTTCAGGGAATCGGCAAACGCCTCGAAACATCTCTGGTGCGCGGTGAACTCGAGCTGGTCGGGGCGCGATACCCCGTGCGCGGAATCCTCATACACGTATGTGCCTTTGGTTCCGGTGATCTCCATGCGCTTCGGGCGTCCGGGATACGATGCCGTTGTCGCATAGATCGCGCCCAGGGCGCCTCCCTCGAACCGAAGCACCGCTGCGGCCGTATCCTCAGCCTCCATCTGGTGGGCCAGCGTGGCCGTGAAGGACTTGACGTCCGCAACCGGCGGCATGAGGGCCGTAAGCCAGTCCACCATGTGTATGGCCTGGTTGATCAGAGCGCCGCCGCCGTCCATATCGAGAGTTCCGTGCCATGATCCGGCGTAGTAGGAATCGTCGCGCCACCACGGAACGTCGACGCGCACGAACGTGATCCTGCCGAGAGAACCGGAATCGACAGTCTCCTTGAGTTTCCTGAACTCGTCCGTAAAGCGGGACTGGAATATGCCGCCCAGCGGAGTGCCGGTCTCTTCACAGGCGGCGATGAGCCTATCCGCGCGTTCGGAGGATATCGTCAGCGGCTTCTCGACAAGCACCGGCTTGCGGTGGCGAGCGGCGGCAAGGACAGCCTCATCATGGGCGCCGGACGGAGAGGCCACCAGCACCATCCCGACGTCGGAGCGGGAAAGAGCCTCGTCGCAATCATGGAATAGGGGCACCCCGAACTCGGCGGCAAAGGCATCGCCATGCCCTTCCACCGGATGGACCACCGCAACGAGCTTCAGCTTTTCGCTCGCATTCACCGCCTGGGCGTGAAAGCGCGCAATCAGACCCGTGCCGACAATTACGACACCCACTGGTTCATGTGACATATACGAATCCCCTCCATTGCAACCGGCCGGAAAACATGCCGCCCCCGCATAGCGGTATCCCTTTGCCGAAAACATGCTCATGATGCCGCATCCGATATTGAAATCGTGCGGGTCGCACCGTCCGCTCCATAGGTGAAACGGATATGCTTTGCGTCTGACGGTATCAGGGAGCCGGCGCGGTCCGGCCACTCTACGACAAGGACGGCTCCCTGTGCGAGATAGTCCTCCCAGCCGACCTGCAGTACGTCATCCTCGTCATGCAGACGGTAGAGATCCATGTGCACAACAAGGAAGCGTTCGGCCGGATGCTCCGAGACGATGCAGAACGTCGGGCTGGTAACGGTGCGCCTTGCTCCGAGAGCGGCGCACAGACCTTGGGTGAACGTGGTCTTTCCCGCCCCCAGATCCCCCTCGAGACACACAACGTCACCGGGAGCAAGGGTGAGGGCGAACCGCTTCGCCACCTCCCACGTCTCAATCTCGCTGTGCGTTTCAAACAACATGCGATTCAAACACCCAAATACCCGATCAACCGTACAGCGGACCGAAGTTCCTGCATGCGCGGTAGTCTGCGCCTGTGGGATCGTCGGACTCCCCGAACAGCCCCCAGCAGTGGGGACGGTACACGTTCTCTTCGGGAACGTTGTGCATCGCGACCGGTATGCGGAGCATTGCGGCAAGCGTGATGAGATCTGCACCGACATGTCCGAACGCAATCGCGCCATGATTCGCGGACCAGGAGTTCATCACGGAATAAACGTCCTTGAAGGAGCCCTTGCCTGTGAGACGCGGCGTGAACCACGTGCATGGCCATTCCGGATTCGTGCGAAGCATGAGCTTGTCGTTCTGGGCCTTGTCAAGTTCCACCGACCAGCCTTCGGCGATCTGCAGGACCGGTCCCTGTCCCTTGACGTAGGAGATGCGCGTCATCGTAAGCGGCATACCCTTCGGCGTGAGGAAGGACGAGGAGAAACCGCCGCCTCGGAAATATTCGACCCCTGCCGGCACCCATTTCGTCGCCTTCATCGTGGCGTCGATATCCCTCTGAGTCACGTTCCACCAGTTCTTGAACACCGGCCTGCCATTCTCCTTCATCGCGCCTGCGGCGTCAAGGCAGCAACTGCCGGAATTCAGCAGATGTATGATGCCCTGCTTGGCAATGCCGGAAAGTCCCTTGCCCGTGGCGCGCTTGACGGAAGCATCGCTCCAGTAGGTGCGCACGTCCGCGAACATGGCCGCACGGTTCGTGAGGAGGTTCAGCATCAGCATGCAGACGCCGTTGAGGGAATCGTTCTCAGTGGCGACGATATGCGGCGCACGCGGACCGTTCCAGTCGAACGTGCTGTTGAGCATCGCTTCCATGAAATCGCCGTTCGGCCAGTGATCGGTCCATTGGCGCTGTCCCTGGAATCCGGCGGCGATCGCGTTGCGCCCGACAGCCTCCTCGCCAAAGCCCATCTCGGCAAGTTTGGGGTTGCCGACCATCATGTCGCGCATGACGATGGCCATCTTCACGATGTATTCCCAGTCGCGATCCTTGGCCTCGCGGCTCTTCTGGATTGCCTTGGGGTTGTAGTCCTTGCCCTCCTTGCACCATTTCTTCGCCCATGCAAGCGCCTTAGCGTATTCGTCGGCGTCGTAGATGCCCTCGGCGATGCGGCGCTCGATCTCGCACATGTCCATGTTCTCTGGACGCATCCCAAGGTAATCCTGGAAGAAATCGACGTTCACGAACGAACCGGCTATGCCCATGGACGACGTTCCTACGGAGAGGTAGCTCTTGCCCTTCATCATCGCGACGGCAAGACCGGCCTTGACGAAGCGGAGAATCTTCTCCTTCACGTCCTCCGGGACGGATGTATCGGCTGCATCCTGAACCTCACGTCCGTAGATGCCGTATGCCGGCATTCCGCGCTGTGCGTAACCGGCAAGCATGCAGGCGAGATAGACGGCGCCGGGACGCTCCGTGCCGTTGAATCCCCATACAGCCTTTGGCATGAGAGGATCTGCGTCCATCGTCTCTGTACCGTAGCACCAGCAGGGGGTGACGGAGAGCGACACTCCCACATTGCTCTCGCGGAACTTCTTCGCGCACTTCTCCGCCTCGTAGACGCCACCGATCGTGGTGTCGGCGATCACGCACTCGACGGGTGAACCATCAGGATAGCATAGACTTGACGAAATGAGTTTGGCGGCAGTCTCGGCCATCTTCATTGTCTGGACCTCAAGAGACTCGCGCACGCCGCGGCGTCGGCCATCGATGATCGGACGTACCCCGACCTTGGGGAAACCATTCATTCCCCAAACTGTCTGTGCCATATAAAACCTCCTCACTTTATAAATTATGGATTTTCGAAAAATTCCTGAACTGCCATCCCGTGGGTGAGATGACACGCTCTTCCTCAATTGCCTCGGTATGGTATCACAACCGGACAATTCAAGTCAATCCCAATGGGGATTTATTTCAAAAATATTCGTCTTTAAATGGACTATGTGAGTGGGGAGCGTTTAAGTTTCAAATTCCAGGCAAGATCACAATGCAGACGGAATCGCAACACTTCCCCTTTGCCTTAATCAATTATTCGTCAATCCCTCCATATTGGCACAAAGAGGAAGTCTATGCTCGTTTTCGAACTTCCATGCTTCTCGTCGCGAAATAATCTCCATAGGAATGAAGTCTTTGTGTAACCATCTTTGCGACGGTCATAGGTGAGTCCCGGAAACACATCAAGCGATACATTCCCATCAACCTCCTTCCAATCCCAAAGGCGCCATAAAACGCGATGACGGACTTGTTCACCGTCGCGCATTCGACTGTATTTCTGTTTGGATCGGTAGAGCAACAACAGAAAACTGGTTTCGTTTTCTTCCGTATCCGACAGTTTGGCTCGCGTATTCAGATCAAACGTTACTTTTCGTTTCGATTCACAGTTCAACAGCAATTCGTTCCCGTTCTTGCGGTGTTCTGTAAACACATACCTGTTGGTAGCCGTTCCGCTCTGATTTTCACCAGTGACGACATGATTGATGTCATGCAGAAGAACAGTCGTTTTATCAACCTTGGTGATATAGTTTCCATACAGACGCGTGCATCCTTTAAGTTCTCCTTTTGCGACTTTGTTTGTATGCTCCGTTATCTTAAAGTCCGCCGGCAATGTCGTCAGATCCAGATATGAAAGCGCCTTATCAAAATCGGCATCTCTGTATGCTTCCCACACGGGGAACGCCCAACCGCCCGTCCGCCGCCCGCTTTTCAAGCC
>SUVZ01000286.1 GCA_015061765.1 Lentisphaerota bacterium | reverse complement strand
GTACACGACGATACGTCCGTTTCGGTCAGCTTCCGCGATTCAGGCTTGGGCATGAGCGATGAGGCTCTGGCGCGTCTCTTCGAGCCGTTCCGGACGACGAAGAAGAAGGGGACGGGGCTTGGTCTAATGATATCGCGGCGGATAGTGGCGGCGCACGGCGGGGAGATTGCGGTGTCCAGCGAAGAAGGACGCGGAACTACGTTTACGGTGAAACTGCCGCGACTGAAGAAGCGAGTGAGGGAACTTGCATGACAGACAGGATACTTATAGTTGATGACGAGAAGGATACGCGCGAATTCATGGCGCGGGCCCTTTCCGGCAAGTACGAGGTGCTAACGGCGGCGGACGCGGAACTCGCGATGAAGCAGCTCGATGCGGATCGTTCGATCCGCCTGCTGCTTTCCGATGTGCGCATGCCCGGAGAGGACGGGATTACGCTCATGAAGGCGGCGAAGGCCATGAATCCCGGCCTTGCCGTCATTCTGCTCACGGCGTTCGGCTCTATAGATCAGGCTGTAGCCGCGATGAAAGACGGAGCGGACGATTTCATAACCAAGCCTGTCGATCTTGATCAGCTGGAACTTCGGATAGAAAAGGCTCTGAAGGCGCACAGGCTTGAGTCCGAGGTGAAGCATCTCAAGGCTCAGCTTGACGAGAAGTACGGCATGAACGGCATCGTCGGAAATTCGCCTGCAATGCAGAAGGTGTTCCGTATGATCCGTCAGGCGGCGCCGACGGATGCGACCGTGCTTATACAGGGCCCGAGCGGAACGGGCAAGGAACTTGTCGCCCGCGCCATACACAATCTTTCGAACAGGTCCAAAGGTCCGTTCGTGGCGGTGGAGTTCGCGGCGATCAGTCCGAACCTTCTCGAATCCGAAATGTTCGGACACGAGAAGGGTGCGTTCACCGGTGCGGTGTCCCGTCGCATCGGACGTTTCGAGTCCGCAAACCACGGAACGATTTTTCTTGACGAGATTTCCGAGATGCCGATTGAGCTTCAGGTCAAGCTTCTTCGCGTTCTGCAGGAGCGGGAGTTTCAGCGTGTCGGTTCGAACGAGACCGTCAAGTGCGACATCCGCATAGTTGCGGCGACGAACCGGGATCTGGCGGCTTATGTCAAGGAGGGGAAATTCCGCGAGGACCTGTACTACCGCCTGAACGTGATAGATATGCGTCTGCCTGCGCTGAAGGAGCGGACGGGTGACGTTCCGCTTCTTGTGAACCGCTATCTCAGGGAATTCGGCGGCAAGTCGGTGTCACCGGACGCGATGCGTCTTCTTGAGGCGTATCAGTGGCCTGGCAACGTGCGCGAACTGCGCAACGCGGTCGAGAAGATGTGTGTTCTTTCATCGTCTGGCGAGATTGGCGTGGATGATGTTCCGGATGAGATGAAACGGGATGTTCCCATGACGTTGTCGGTCTCTGGAACTTTGGGCGAGACCGAGAAGGCTAAGATACTTGCGGTTCTTGAAGAAGTCGGCGGCAATCGCACAAAGGCCGCTGAAAGGCTGGGAATCTCCCGGCGCACGATATACAGAAAGCTTGAGGAGTACGGATTATGAGGAAGATTGCTTTTGTCGGAATGGTTGCAATGATTGCAGCAATGGCTGTTGCGGATGCGTCCACAAACAAGCCGCCGGAGCTTGCCGCGTCCAAGACGCGCATCAAGTGCACGGTGTGTAACGGTCGCGGGCACCTGAAGGTGAGTCCGCCTGATCTTGGGCAGTTTGGCGGACGCATTGAGCATCGCTCCCATTGGGATGTGAAGCTGAATCCATGTCCTGTATGCACCCGCGGACGCGGATGGCGCGAGGCGTGGGATCTCACCCAGCCGGAACCGACGGAAGCGGTCCCGTGCACGAAGTGCGGATGGTCCGGAATTGTCCAATGCCGCAAGTGTCTGGCGTCTGGCATTGCGGATTGCCCGAAGTCGGAATGCAAGGATGGATGGATAATAGAGAAGTCCAGTACATACCGCCGTTCATCAAGAAAGCCGCCGTCAGTAAAGCCCTGCCCTGAATGCAAGGGCATAGGAAAGATCGTCTGCAAGGCGTGCAAGGGGATGCGCGCTGAACTCTGCAACAGATGCTACGGAACTGGAGCCAAGCGCAGATGAGCACGCCTCCGATAAAAATCCCCGGAGTCCGCTTTGAGCATCTCATCGGCATCGGAGGGATGAGCGAGGTGTGGCTTGGCTTCCATGGCGGCCTTAATAAGGAGGTCGCCATAAAGGTGATGTTCAAGGAGGCCGCGACATCCGGCGAGGAAATCCGTCAGTTCATGCAGGAATGCCGCGTGATGGAAAGCATCAATCATCCCGGTATCGTGCATTCCTATGAGGCGGACTGCCGCGATGGACGCTACTATTTCATAATGGACTATGTCGATGGCTTCACCTTTGCGCTGATATTGACGCGTCAAGAGCAGATAACCGAAACGGATGCCATTGTAATCCTTGATTCTGTCGGCGAGGCGCTAGACTATGCATGGAACAGGCATGGCGTAATCCATTGCGACATCAAGCCTGACAACATCATGGTCGGCAGCGACGGAATCGTAAAGATTCTGGATTTGGGGCTTTGCAATATCATGAGCGGCAAATCTAAAGGAGAATCCGCATCGCAGGAATGCGAAAAGGAAACCATTACCGGTACACCTGCGTACATGTCACCAGAGCAGATATACGGTGATCAGGATATCGATGTGAGGTCGGATATCTACTGCCTCGGCGCAACCCTCTACCATCTTGTGACAGGTCAGGTGCTTTTCCCTGATTTGTCAAATGATGACACGCTCAGATCCCATGTCACGCCAGAAGTGGCTGCTCTTGATCCCCGCTCTTTGAATCCTGAGATTTCCAAGGGGCTTGTGCATATCCTATCCAAGATGTGCGCGAAGGAAAGGGATGATCGCTATGCGAACTGGTGTGAAGTTCTTGCCGACTCCAGGATCCTTCAGTCGGGAGGACTCCCTGATCCGCTTCCTGAAGGTGTTCCGACATCGATACACGTTCGCAGAAGTTAGTTTGAACGGAAAGACTCAACAGGAACCGAATCCATGAAATTCGCACTGTCGACAAACTGGAGCAACACCCGTTTAGACGACGGTGCGGCAATTGCGGACGAGGCGGGTGAATTGGGGTTTGATTCGCTTGAACTTGGATTTCGCACCCGCTCATCTCAGTTGCCAGGATTCAAAAGCCGTCTGGATGTAATGCCGGTCGAAAGTGTACACGCGTATTGTCCGGCACCGGTCAGTGCGCCCAGTGGACACCCTGAGCTTTATCGGCTGTGCTCTTCAAATGAAAATGAACGCGCCATGGCGCGTATGCTTCTGGAGAAAACGTTCTCATGTGCGGCAGATCTTGGGGCGAAGACAATTGTATTCCATGCCGGATACGCGAGCATGGACACTCTCTTTGGGAACCTTTTCACGACAGCGAGAAAGCTGCGCGTGAAGCGAGGGCGCAAGGTGTATGACGCGTTCAGGCGAGGGTTTGACATCCTGCGTCCGAGTCTGGAAACGAAAGGTCTTGTGCTTGCGTTGGAGAATCTGCCGAGTCTTGAGGGATTCCCGAATGTTTTTGAGGCGGAGGAATTGATGCGTGAGTTTGACGGCGCTCCGCTCAGGCTTTGGTTCGACACCGGGCATGCGCTTGTCTGCGAGACCAACGGATGGGGCGCCGAGAGTGTGCACATGGCGGCAAAGCTGGCACCGTGGATTCGCGGAATGCATCTGAATGATGTGAAAGGGCCTTCTGACGACCACGGCGAACCGGGTTGGGGAAATGTGGATTATGCAGGACTCACTTTCCTTGCGAAACGCGATGTTCTTCGGGTGTTCGAGCCGTCATCATCCGTTCTTGCAGATGATTTGCGCAATTCACTTGAATACATTCGCAACATGTGGAACGGTTGCCGCCACAGGGCTGACGGTGTACAAGAATCAGCTTTTGACCACAAGGAAGAATTGACATGAAGAATGACATAAAGATAATTGCTCTCGATCTGGACGGAACTCTTCTTGATTCCCAGAAGTGTCTGAGCGAAGCGAACCGCGCCGCACTCGAAGAGGCCGCCGCAAAAGGAGTGCATGTCGTGCCGACCACAGGACGCTTCTTTGGCATGATGCCACAGGCCGTGCGTGATCTTCCTTTTGTGCGCTATGCAATCACAATCAACGGTGCGCAGGTGTATGACCGTGAGACGGATACTGCAATCGTGCGCGAGGAGATACCTCTCGACATGGCGCTGGATATCATCCGTCTTCTCGAAGGATATGATGTGATCTATGACTGCTACCGTTCGAACTGGGGATGGATGACCGAGAGCCTTCAGGCAAAGGCGGAGGATTACGCCACTGACGCACATTACCTGAAGATGGTCCGGGAGTTCCGCAATCCTGTTCCTGAACTCAAGGAGTATCTTGAATCGACTGCAGCGGAAGGCGATGTTCAGAAGGTGATGCTGTTCGCCCGCAATACGCCTGGAAGCGAATCGGTGACCAAGGCGATAACGGAGGCAGTGACGGCGCGTTTCCCATCGATTAAGGTCACGTCCTCCACCTGGAACAATCTTGAGCTGAACATCGCGACCGCACACAAGGGGAACTCGCTAAAGCGTTTTGCAGAGCATCTTGGATATACGTTGGACAACTGCATGGCCCTCGGTGATGGCACAAACGATCTTTCCATGATCGAGGCGGCAGGGCTTGGCGTCGCAATGTCCAACGCCCATCCGCTCGTGCTCGCGGCGGCGGATCACGTTACGGTGTCAAACGATGAGGATGGTGTCGCAAAGGCGATTCGCGATTTTGTTCTTCTGTCCGGAAATACTTGAATTTTCCTTTTGGATGTTGGCGGTATGCCTGTTTGTGCGAGTGTGGGTGATTTGGTATAATTCGCTTCGATTTTGATTGGAGCAGAAAGTGATAGCATACCTAAATGGAATTCTGGCGGAGAAAAACCCCGCGAACGTGATCGTCGAATGCTGTGGCGTCGGATATGAGGCACTTATACCTCTTTCAACTTTCGACCGGCTTCCGGCGTCAGGCGAGAAGGTGAAGCTTTTAACATATCACGCCGTGCGTGAGGATGATGAGATTCTTTTTGGCTTCTTCACGCCGGAAGAGCGTGACATGTTCATCAAGGTGACCGCCGTTTCCGGGGTCGGTCCGAAAACCGCGCTTGCGGTTCTCTCCGGATTCACGATCGGCGATCTTCAGCTTGCGATAGCGCAGGGTGACGCGAAGCGGATCGCCACCGTGAAAGGGGTAGGCAAGAAGACTGCTGAGCGAATCGTGATCGAACTTAAGGACAAGGTCAATCCGATAGAGGCTCTTGCCAATTCGACCATCGCATCAACGGGGGCGCAGCGAGCGGTTCTGCGTGATGCGATGCTCGCGCTCACCGCACTTGGATTTACAGACGACAAGGCGCGGAAGATGGTTTCGGATGTGCTCGAGGCATATCCGGATGTGGCGGATACGGAGACTGTCATCAAGAAGGCTTTAGGAGGCGGGAAATGAAGATAATGAT
>SUVZ01000285.1 GCA_015061765.1 Lentisphaerota bacterium | reverse complement strand
CCTGTGGAGATGGTTCGCAACGACTTTTCCAAGACCGTCGGCGTCATCAACCCGCAGAAGGTGGACTGCAAGGTTCTTCGAAGCGCGGCATCGTTCTACAAGCGCATCCGCACGTCCGACCTCGCCGCAAGCCAACTGCCGGTAATCCTTACTGACGCAACAGGCACCATCCACAAGCCCGCGAACTGGTAGCGGGGAATTCCCGCTCCGCCCGCCGCGACTGCGGCTGAAACCGACTGAAACTTTCGCGCCGCGCATCATAGTTTCGCCTACACCTTGAACGCTACTATCGGCTAGCTCCAAGAACAGCGTCAGCAACTTGCTTCGCTTCCATCTTGCACGTTTCCTTCTTGTGATGGAAAACGTCGCGCCAGTTCGTCTCCCGGTCAAGCGGATCGAGAAGCGCGAAGAGATCGTCCGTCGCGATGCCGCCGATCTCCGCCACGACTTTTGCCGCAGCTTCGTTCAATTCCTTCGCCTTGGCCGTCTTATCTGCATCCTTGAGCGGCGTGGAAGAACACCAGACAATCTTGGCTTGTGGTTGCTTGCTCCTGATCAGTTCCATTGCGGATCGGACACATTTGGCGTATGCCTCGGTAGGCGTCTGCAGCGAATGAAGTCCGTTGTTGAAGTGAACAACATCGTATTTCGCCTCGTCGAGATACAGCGACAAAAACTTCATGTAGTTTGGGCTCGTCACGCAATACGAGGAAATCCAATAGCTAACGTTCATTTTGCCATTCAGGAGCCTACAAACCTCGCCTTGATAGCCGTTGCAAATTGAATCGCCCACGAGCAAGACACGCGGTAGATTCTTTTTCCCGTCCGTCAAGTGAAACGCATACGCTATCTGCCATTCAACGTTTTCATGCCCCCGCACATTTTCGAAAACGGGACACTTCTCCACGCCGTTGGCTGGGAATCCAATGCCAACAAAAATCATTCCGACAGCAAAGATTGTTTTCATCATGGTTTTCATGTTTCTCACCTCACCATCTTGAACACATCCGCGTTGGGGTCGCCCTTGAAGTCTGCGGAAAGGTTGAATGCCGCGCCATCCGCCGCCTTTGCGCAGACGAACTCTCGCCCGCTTCCGACATGCACGACCTTTGCCGCCGCAATTCCCAGCATCGTCTGCCGCCCGATGCGCTTCGCCTTGTCCTTCCAGAGCCGTATCGCGTATTCCTCGCCAGTCTTGCGGTTTCTTGTGAACGCCCAGTCGCCCTTTCGAAACGGCGGCAAAGGCCTCGTCTCGTAAATTGCCTCTCCGTTCGCCTTGAGCCACGCACCCAGCGCGTTCATGCGCTCGGCGGCCTGATGCGGCAACCGTCCGTCCGGCTGCGGCGGTACGTTCAGAGCGAGATTGCCGCCCTTGGCGACGACATCTACCAGCGTATGCAGAATCTGGCGCACCGGCTTGTATTCATCTTCAAAATGGTAGCCCCACCATTTCCCCATTGTGATGCAGCTCTCCCACGGAACGGCTATCGGTTCCTTTGGTACGGTCTGTTCCGGTGTGATGACATTCTCGCAGGGGCCGCCCGCAATGCGGTCGGCGGAAATGAGACCGGGGTTATACTTTCTCGCCTCTGCAATGATCTCCTCTATCTTGATGTCCAGCCCACTTTTTCTCCGCACCTGTCCGCCGTCGAGCCAGATGACATCCACCTTGCCATAGTCGCGCACCAACTCCACAATCTGGTTTTTCGTGTACTCCCTGAACCTGTCCCACTTCGCCGGATTCTTCTTAACGTCGTAGGTAGGATAGCGTGTTGTGCTTCGTCCGATGCCGCAATTCTCCCAATAGTCGGTATTGTGCCAGTCCGGCTTTGAGAAGTACGCCGCAATGTCCAATCCCTCTGCACGGAATGCGTCAAAGACGCACCGCACGATGTCCGCTCTCTTGTCGGCCGAGAACGGGCATTCCGGCGCAGTAACCTTGTAGTCGGTGTACTTGGAATCGTATAGGCAGAAGCCGTCGTGGTGTTTCGTCGTGAAAATGAGGTACTTAAACCCGCACTCCTTAGCCGTCTTCGCCCACTTCTTCGGCTCGAACCTGAGCGGATTGAACGATTTTACGAGGCCATAGTACTGCCGCTTGAACTCGTCGCCGTCATTCGTCCACGCTACCTCACGACGCGCCCATTTCGCCTCTTTATCTACAAGGCACCACGACTCCTTTATCCCGATGGTGGAGTAAAGCCCCCAGTGCATCATCAGCGCAAGCTTCTGATCCTTAAACCATTCCAGCCGTTCCCTGACCTCCGGCTCCTTCGGCTGCACGTATCCTTTCGGTGTGTAGCCGTGCGTCCCCTGCTTTATGCCGTCGTCCACCTCCGCCGCGAACGTTTCGGTTGCGGCGGCAAAGGCGAACGCCGCCAATGCGCACTTGCGTGCAACGCTTCCACTAATCTTCGTTTCCATGATCTTCCTATCCTTTCTAAATGATTCTGTCGCCCCAGAAGGCAACGGATGTATCGTTGCATATCGGCTTCGCCGCCGCAAGTGCGCGGCGAATGCGCGGCTCATTCAACCGTCCCGATTCCGCATGTCCAAGTTCCCACAGATGCCCGAACACAATACGCTTGGCATTGACCTTACGGACGGCATCCGCCACGTTTATCCCGCATCCCGGAAAGAACAGCCACAGGTCAGGTTGTCCCCAAACGGTGTTCAGCTTCGGCACTGTGCCGCGTCCGCTGTCGCCCGTATGGTAGAGGATGAAATTCCCAATCTTGATTTCATACGCCATCGTGAAATCAATTCCCCAAGCCGCGTCAAAGTGGTCGATGAGCGACGTCCTAATCTCCACGTCGCCCAGACTGTACGTGCCGACACATTTTGCACTCTCGCCTTTAATGGCGTTGAAGCCGAGATTGTCCTTCAGGAAGTTCGAGGCGACGATCTTGCCGAAATCGGTCATCGTCCTGTAGAAGTCGCGTCGCCAGTGGTCTGGATGGTTGTGCGTGATGAGTGCGAAATCCAGCAATGACGCAAATTCGCAGTCGCGCCGATGCCGTAGGTCTATCGAAAAGAGCGACTTCCGCGTCTTGACGATGTAGCCCATGTTGTACACGCTCCAGATTGCGGGAACGTCGCCCGCAACAACAGTCTCTTGCGCCTCACGCAGCACTTTGTCGAAAGCCCGTTCGCATGCGACGAGTACCTTGAAGTCCCTTGTGTCGCCGTCGCGCTGATAGGCCACATAGTCTTCCGGCAAGACATCCGCCGCCGCCCTCTGCCAGTTGGCGACAAGTTTGCCCTGCCGCTCCTCGCTCCTACGTATGGGCCTTTGCGCGGCAGATGGGCAATCCATACCCCTCGAAAGCGCGGCGAGCGGCGGCAATGCCGCGAACGCCGCCGCGCCCATCAGAAAATCTCTGCGGGGCAAGATTTCCATTTGAATTCTGCGCTCGCCCGTCAGTGGAAGGAGATTATCAAGCCGCCGACAACGCCGATAACCGCCGTGCGCGTCGTACCGTCCTCCATCGCAAGCGTGACAGTCCATCTGCCCGCCTTGTTGAAGGTGAACGGGCGGCATCCCTCTCCTGCGACATCGGAATAGGAAGTCGGAATGCCACTCCCCGCTGGCGGCGTAATCGTCAGCGTGGACATGGCGGACACATCGCCCGCCCAGTCGTCGCCGGAATACGCAACCGGCGGCGTCTGCCTGTCTTTCAGTCTGCGGTTCGGGCCATCATGCACCGTATCCGCCGCGAATGCGTCGGCCAACACACCGCTTGCGAGCGAAACGCCGCCACCTTGGTAAACAGACCAAGGAACGGCCACCCGCGCAATCCCCTCTTCGGAGTTCGCAAGCGTCCATATGCCGCCCTTCGCCGGAAGCGCATCGCTTCCCGTTGACGCCGCATCTTCCGCCAGCGTGTAGGCCGTGCCGTCCATCGCAGTAGCAGACACGGTCTCGCCCTCGCGCCACGTCACGAGCCACGCCGCAATCTCCCCTACGTTCGCGAGAGAGTATGTTGCATCTTCCGTCACGTATGCGCAGAACGTCTTTTCCGACGAAGTGACAGGGGTGCCGTCAAACGCGGCGAGCAGAGGTAGAATCACGCCGACGGCGAACGCCGCCGCAAGAATCATTTTATATCGCCTTTTCATGTCCGCCCCCTCACTTCATTACGACAAACACGCGAAAGCCATACAAGCCGGTGGCAGTCCCTGTTTTTATGTTCGCTTTATAAGATGATGCCAAATAGTTTAAATAACTAGTGCCAGTCGCTGTACCGCCTCCTCGCACACAAATCTCATTTTCGCTGGACGCCCAGTTGGCTTCATCCCACGACGGCGTAAATGCACTAGTCGCATTTGCCGGATCTTCAAGAGACGCCCCTCCGTCACGACAAAATTCATACGCATTGCCTGCCACATCGTAAAGACCCCAATTGTTGGATTTTTTTGAACCAACATCCGCCATGGCAGAGGATTTCCAAACTACATAGTTACTATTCATTTCGCTACCCGGCCAGCAATAGGCACCGGTTTCGCCTGCCCGTGCAGCAATTTCTGACATGATGAGGGTCGGCAAGTCAAAGGCAAAGCGATTCCCTGTCTTATATTTTAGACGCTTGAAAAAGGAAACGCCGCTGTCTGATGTGGCATCAGGGATTTCTTCACCTGGCTTGCAGGAAGCCCTCAGCGCATTGTAGTGAATATAGTGACTTCCAGAGAGTTGATAAACCACCGGGATGACAGATGAGGATGTCTGACCAAATATCTTCTTGTACTGTGCCTCGGTAACCATAAAGACTCCGGCATAGAAATCTTGTTTCGTGGGCCAATATTTACGAGAATTTGCCGGCGTCAAACCTCCTCTTCCCGTCGGATAGCCGCCGCTTGTAAGCGATGCTGCGTTGGGAAGAGTGCTTTTCTTCGCCCAGCGCGGCACTTTGCGAAGCACCATCTTGTCGGTTTTGTACGTGTCGCCCGTGTTGTAACGGGCATTCGAAAGATCCTGCGAATGTAGCATTCCCTCGAACGACACGGTTCCGTCGTTAAGATCGACCACCATGTAATCGTCGCCGCTCGGCGCGGTGGCAGACATGAGCGTTGCAGTCATCGTGCAGCTCATGTCCTTTGCGCGGAGACTGCTTGGCGGCGTCCACGTCACGGTGTGCGTTCCGCTGTTCGCGCTCGCACCGATGTTCGTAACACCGTCGATTTCGTACGTCTGCCCGCCAATCGTGGCGTTGAAGACGATTTTACAATAGACATCTCCTGTTCCGTCTGCTGTGAGCAACTGTCCATCGGTGACTGTATATGTGATGTCAAACTTGTTGTTCCACGGCCAGCGCTGAGTCACGCTGTCGATGGTAATGCTCGAAGCATTTGCGCCAGCAACAACCGCCGCCGCGCCTATTATCATTATCAGTTTATTCATTTTCGCTCTTCCTCTCGGTATTGTCTATTACACTGCCAAAACGCAATTGCTTGAATTTCACTAGGCGGGAAAGTACACATTTCCGCTCACGCCGCAAATGGTATTAATTTCATTTCGGCGCAAACGAAACCCTTATCCTTATCCGCCTTAAATC
>SUVZ01000284.1 GCA_015061765.1 Lentisphaerota bacterium | reverse complement strand
CTCGAGATCAAGCTCAACGCACTCAAAGAGCAGAAGGGCAAGCTTCCTCCGGAGCAGGCTCTCGCCGGAATCAAGAAGGGCATGGCCGCCAAGTACTGCACGCAGATCTGCCTTATCAAGCAGGACTATGTCGCAGACGCAGACATGACCGTTGAGAAGTATCTTGACGGCATCGCCAAGAACATCGGCGCCGCCATAACGGTAAAGCGCTTCGCGCGTCTCCAGCTCGGAGCATAAGATAGCCCGTGCAGACGCAACAGAACCGACTGTTCCTCTTGGGGAGCTGTCGGTTTTGTGTTTACAAGGAATTAGGTCCATTGCTGCCATGGCGGGTGTTTTCTTCAGTCTATTAACATTCCGTTAATATATGTTTGATACATTTGAGACATTTCTGAAGAGGAAAGGACACGAATTTATGGAGGACAATGACAGATTTAGATATTCCGTTCTGCGGTTATGGCGCGGGATCGGTTGTTTTGGTATAATCTCACACTTCGAAAGGACAAAGACGAAATGTTGAAAGTTGAAAATCTGAAAAAGAACTTCGGTTCTTTCCAGGCTGTGAAGGGCGTATCCTTCTCTGTCGGAAAGGGCGAAGTGCTTGGGTTCCTCGGCCCTAACGGCGCCGGAAAATCTACGACAATGCGGATGGTCACCGGTTTCATTCCGCCATCGTCCGGCACGGCCGTGATCTGCGGTCACGACATGCTGAAGGATCCTGTCGCCGCAAAGTCGTGCATCGGATACCTGCCTGAGAACGCGCCTTCCTACCGTGCGATGACTGTCGAGGCGTTCCTCGAGTTCATCGCGAAGATCCGCGGATTCAACGGCGCGGAGGCGAAGGCCAAGGTCGAGGCGGTTCTCGAGAAGGCCCGTCTTACGACGGTCGCGCGCCAGACGATCGATACGCTCTCCAAGGGCTACCGCCAGCGCACGTGCTTCGCTCAGGCCATCATCCACGATCCGAAGGTGCTCATCATGGATGAGCCGACGGACGGCCTCGATCCGAACCAGAAGTACGTGGTCCGTGAAATGATCAAGGAGATGGCGTCCGAGAAGGCGATCATCATCTCCACCCACATTCTCGAAGAGGTCGATGCGGTGTGCACGCGCGCAATCGTCATCGCCCAGGGTGAAATCAAGGCCGACGGCACGCCGGAGGAGCTCCGCAAGATGGATGCGTCCGGCAAGCTTGACGTCGTGTTCCGCAATCTCACGATGCAAGGGGAGGGCAAGTAAGCCATGTTCAAGTGCAAGAACTGCAATATCAGGACGGTGTTCGGCCGCGAGTTCAAGAGCTATTTCGACTCGCCTGTCGCCTATGTGTTCCTCGTGGCGTTTCTCGTTCTCGCGGGATTCCTCACGTTCGGAGTGGCCATGCTCTATGAGCGTCGCCAGGCCGACCTTACCCCGTTCTTTTTCTGGCATCCGTGGGTGTACCTCCTTCTGGTGCCGGCGGCCACGATGGGTTCGTGGGCGGAAGAGCGCCGCAACGGCACGATCGAGCTTCTCCTGACGCTCCCCGTGACGCTTACGCAGGCTCTCGTCGGAAAGTTTCTCGCCGCATGGGCGTTCATCGGCATCGGCCTGGCGCTGACGTTCCCCGTCGTCGCGACGACCGCATGGCTCGGTTCCCCCGACTGGGGCGCTGTGTTCTGCGGATATCTCGGCAGCTTCCTGCTCGCGGGCGCGGCGACCGCCATCGGCGTGTTCGCGTCCTCGCTCTCGCGCAGTCAGGTTATCGGTTTCGTCGCAGCCCTCGCCATCACGTTTGCGATGCTGCTCATCGGTTTTGATCCCGTTGTCAACGCCGTCGCCGGCTGGGGCGTGCCTGCCGCCGTCGTGAATGCTGTCGCGTCATGCTCGCTCATGTCTCACTTCGAGTCGCTGCGCCGCGGCGTCATCGACTTCGCTGACATCGGCTACTATGTGGCGGTGATGGTGTTCATGCTCGCCGCCGCGCATGCAGCCACCGACGGACAGAAGAACGGCAGGTCCAAGGGCGCCCTCGGTCTCCTGCTCCTCGCCGCCGTGCTCGGAGCCGCGAACCTCATCCTCGCGTCCATGTCTCTCCGCATCGACCTCACCGCCGAAGGCCTCTACACGCTATCCAAGGGTTCCAAGGCAGTGCTCGGCAAACTCGACGAGAACGTCACGCTGAAGTTCTACTTCAGTTCGTCCTCCGCCGAAACGCCCATGGCGATCAAGACCTATGCGAACCAGGTCCAGAGCCTCCTCAAGGAGTACGAGCTTGCCGGAAACGGAAACATCGTGCTCGAGGCCTACGATCCGAAGCCTGATTCCGATGCCGAGGAGTGGGCGCAGCGCTACGGCGTCGAGCCGCAGAACGTCACGCCGTTCGGCCAACCCATGTACTTCGGCCTCGTCGCCGTGTGCGGCGACCGTGAAGAGACTCTTGCCCGCTTCAGCCAGCGCACCGAATCCACGCTCGAGTACGACGTTACGCGCCTCGTTACGCGCGTCGCGTGGCCGGAGCGTCCCGTGCTTGGTCTCATGACCTCACTCCAGGGCGTTATGGGCCAGCAGCCGAACCAGATGATGATGATGCAGGGTCAGCGTCCGCAGCCCGGCTGGGCGGCGTTCACGGAGCTCTCCAAGGACTACGAAGTGCGCGAGATCTCGCCGACCGCGGAGTCCATCGACAGCGACGTGAAGGCTCTCGTCGTGCTCCACGCCAAGGATCTTTCGGAGAAGACCCTCTTCGCGATCGATCAGTTCGTCATCAAGGGCGGACGTCTCATCGCGTGCGTCGATCCGTTCAGCGTGATGGACATGCTTTCCTCCCGCCAGCAGCAGAATCCGATGATGATGCAGATGGGCGGACAGGACGGTCCCTCCACGCTCGGCAAGCTCTTCGACGCATGGGGCGTTTCGTTCGACACCTCCAAGCTTGTCGCAGACCTTGCCGCGGCAACCAAGCTCGGCGTCGGCAACGGCCGCGCCGAAGAGAATCCGGCGTTCCTTTCGCTCACGTCCTCCAACATGGATGATGGCGACATCGTGGTCTCCGGCCTCACCCAGGTCATGCTTCCGTTCTCCGGCGCTCTTTCGTTCGCCAAGACGGACGGGCTCGAGTTCGAGCCCCTCATGACGACCTCGGCCGACAGCGCATGCATGATCGACCGCATGGGCGCCCAGTTCGGAATGGGTGCGATGATGAAGGAGCTCCGTCCCGACGGCGTGAAGCGCACGCTTGCGGCGCGCCTCTCCGGCACGTTCAAGACCGCGTTCCCGAAGGGGCCGGACTGGACGGAAGGCTCCACGAACGCCATTCCCGAGGTCGTCGCATCCGGAAAGGGCGCTGTCGTGATATTCGCCGATTCCGACTTCCTCGCGGACAACTTCTGCGTCCAGACGATGAACACGATCTTCGGGCCAATCGCCCAGCCTATCAACGACAACCTCGTGCTGTTCTCCAACATCATCGAGCAGTACGCCGGTCGCGAGGAGCTCATCGGCGTCCGTTCGCGCGGGCCGTCGAACCGTCCGTTCGTGAAGGTCAACGAGCTTGAGGCCAAGGCGATGGCCAAGTGGCAGCGCAAGCAGAGCGAGCTTGAGGCCGCCCTTCAGGAGACGCAGCAGCGCCTCTCTGCGCTCCAGAAACAGAAGAGCGGAAACGACCGCATGATACTCTCCCGCGAACAGCAGGAGGAGATCGACCAGTTCCGCAAGGTCCAGGCCGACACGCGCCGCCAGCTCAAGAACGTCCGCAAGGAGCTCACCGCCGACATCGACAGCCTCGGTCTCATGCTCAAGGTGCTGAACATCCTCGCAATCCCCGCGCTGGTCGTGTTCTTCGGCATCTTCCGCGGTCTCAAGCGCAGAAAGCACTAAGGGAAAGGTTTACAGGAAATGACCAACAAGAATCTGGTAATTCTCGCTGCTGCAGCCGCCGTTCTCGGCGGAGCGGCGTACTTCTGCAACTCCGGACGCAAGATCAAGTCGTCCAACCTCAACGGCAAGCCCGTCCTTCCGGCGTTTGACGTGTCCGAGGTGGCGAAGGTCGATGTCGGCGGCAAGGTGACTCTTGCCGCCACCGACAGTGGTTGGGTGATAGATTCCCTCTACGGCTATCCGGCGGATGTCACGAAAATCCGCGAGAACCTTCTCAAGCTCAAGGATCTCACCGTCGGTCAGACCGCCCGCGGCCAGAAGATCGAAAGCGGCACGAAAGTGGATCTCAAGAATGCGAAGGGCGCGGTCCTCGCCTCTGTCACGCTTGGCGAACAGCATATGTCCAAGCCGCGCGGTCAGGCCGCGCAGTTTGGCGGCGGCGGTTACCCCGATGGCCGCTACGTGAAGTTCGGCGACGGCGTGGTGCTGGTCAAGGATTCGCTCGACGCGTTCGACGGCGATCCGAAGAAGTGGTGCGAATCGCGCATCTGCTCCGTTCCGTCGGCTGACGTGAAGGCGGTGTCCTACACGAAGGACGGTAAGACGGTCAAACTGACGCGCAAGGACTCCACCTGGAGCCTCGAGGGTCTCGGGGCGAAGGAGGAGCTCGATACGTCCAAAACGTACTCGCTCGATTCCGCGCTCTCGTATCTGGACTTCAACAACGTCGCCGATCCAAAGAAACCCGAGGCTGAGTTCGGTTTCGCTACGGGCAGCGTGTACGCGGTGTCCTTGAAGAATGGACAGAGCTATACGGCCAAGATCGGAAACGCTTCGGGGGCTGACCGCTACTTCAAGGTTTCGGCGGCGTTCGCGCCGGTTGGAACCAACGCCACCGAGAACGCGACGCTTGAAAAGGCCGTCAAGGACTTCAACGCCAAGGTAGGCAAGTGGACATACCTAATCTCGTCCTACTCCGCCGATTCGATGAGCAAGTCCCGCAAGGATCTCGTTAAGGCGAAGGAAGAGCCGAAGAAGGACGAAAAGAAGGACGACGGCAAGTCCAAGAAGTGATATCGATTTGGATATCCGAATAAAAGGAAAGGCAGGGATATTCAACCCCCTGCCTTTCATTGTGCGCGACGGTATTTCAGATATGCACTGCATGAGAGAAGCGTATCTTGTTGATGGCGTCAGGCGCTTGCCTGCAAAGAACCTGCCGTCAGCCTGAAGGTTGACGGGTGAGTCTATTCGTGTAGTACCCCGCACGCGCTCACACGTGAATATTCATTGAGATGACTTGCTTTCGCTTCTGGGAGATTTGGAGAATAGGAGAAAATGAGAATAGATTCTGAAAACTCTCCTAAACTCCGAATCTCCGAAGCTCCAAGTAGCGAAAGCAAAAGCCAAATTAAGCGTCGTGTCCAGAACTAAACGCAAGTTCTGAAAGTTACTGCAAGTCGATTCTGTAATTTCTGGCAAATGTTTGGTTTTAACGCGGAGGCGCAGAGTTTCATAAGTTGGGTAAATTGTCGACAAGGCTTATTTTTTTGGGGGGGCAAAAACAGGATTTGATGCAAAATATCTTGATCCAAGGCCGGTTGAACTTGCGGTTACGTATTCGACTTTGGATATATGTTTGTTCTTGCTTGACTATCAAGGCAAGTTAAAGCGTTCTGTATTAAACTGTCAATGTTGCAC
>SUVZ01000283.1 GCA_015061765.1 Lentisphaerota bacterium | reverse complement strand
CCCTTCTCGCGAATGTACTCCTCAAGCGTTATGAGCGGAGTCAGTATCTGATCCGGCTCGACGGGAATGTTCGCGCCCGCGATCTTCTTCATGTATTCTGCGGGGGTCTTTGACGTGTTGTTCGTGAGATAGAAGAAGCAGAACCGTCCGCTCTTCGTATTCTCGATCACGAAATCCACGGCAGGCTTGATGGGATTTGGTCCCATAAAGAGCGTACCGTCCAAATCGCAGACGAATGCGTGCTTGCTTGCAATATCAAATGTGCCCATGAGTTTTAAGCCTTTCCTTAGTGTTCGCCGTCTGCCGCAGGATCGAGCGCCGGAAGTCCGGTGCGCACGCGGAAGTCGTAGAAGCGGTTGCGTCCTTCACACGCCGTGATTCCGGCATAGAAGCTCTCCGGGAGAGACTCATCCTGATAGCCGAAGTGGTGTCCGCCGCAATATATATCCATCTGCACCTGTCCGCGGCGCTTCTCAAGCGTGACCTCGAGATCGTACTTGCGCTTCGCCTCGAACGGTGCGCGCAGGAACGCCGCAAGATGCCACTTCGCCTTGCCGTCCTCGAATACGTAATGCCACACGTTTATGCCCTCGTTGTACAGCACAACCTCGTGATGTTCGCGGAATTCCGGGCGACCCTCTGCATCTTCGCCGAGACGCGGCGCGATCACGATCAGCGGCGCCATGAGATGATCGAAGCTCATCACGGACGATATCTTCGCCTTCGCCTCGAACTTCCTGCCGTACACCATGCTCGTGTAGATATCTGTCACATGGTTGGCATATATCTCCTCGTCCGGAAGATCCGGACACGGATTGAGGATATGGTCATCCTCCTGGACGAAATCCTTTACATAATCCCAACGCGAACTCTTCACGTTGATCCATTCGTCACGGTTCCACTTGCCGCGTCCGAAATCGACACGCAGCGCCTCAATTCCTTCATTGCTCATATCTCTATGGCTCCTTTTCTCAAAACATCGATTCCACCGTCCGCGCACACGCGAACGACCGTGGACGCCACGCCGCCGGGCGACGCACCGTCATCAACCACCAGATCGGCAGAAAGCCCAACATCCGCCAACGCCTGCGGTGCATCAGTCGCCGCCTTTCCGCCCGAAAGGTTCGCGCTCGTCACGCGCAGAACGCCGCCGCACTTCGCAAGAAGACTTCGCGTCCATGCATGATCCGGAACTCTGAACCCCTCTTCGCCGAGAACCATCGTGAGCGCCCCTGGCCAATGGCTTCCGGCAAGCCGTGCCGCCTTCTCCGGAAGCGGAAAACCGAACGTCTCGACTGCCGCCGCATCAGAGGCGAGAAGCGCGATCTTCTTTCCGCTCTCGCGTCCCTTTATCGTGTACAGCCGCTCTACGGCATCAGGGAAGCCCGGATGAGCAGCGAGCCCATACACCGTATCCGTGGGAATCACCGCCACGCCGCCGGCGTTCAGAACCGCCGCCGCTTCATCAAGCGCCGCATCGTTGCAGGGAAGTATCCTCATGACTCCTTGAAGTCGTTGCGAAATTCGGAAACCGACTTGCGCGAACGCGCCTTCATGAATATCCTGAGCGGAGCGCCCTCCAGACCAAACCTCGCACGGATTGCCTTCTCGATGTACGACTTGTAGGCCGGAGTCACAAGCTTCGGGTCGTTCACGAAGAGACGTATCGTCAGAGGAGCGGTTCCGACCTGCAGTCCGTAATACACCTTGAGGCGCCGTCCGTTTCTCATTGGGGCGAGAGTCTTCTTGGTGGCGACCTCGATAGTGCGGTTCAGCACGCCGGTCGGCATCTGCGTCTTCACGCTGGAAGCGACGGCGTCGATGGCATCGACCGTGCGCCGGATGTTGTAGCCCGATTTCGCCGAACAGAATACAATCGGCGCGAACGTGAGGAACGGCATCATCTTGCGAATGGCATCCGTAGCCTCCTTCTCGGTCATACCCTTCCCGACCACAAGGTCCCACTTGTTCATCAGCACCGCACAAGCCTTCTGCGCATCGATTATCTTGCCGGCAATGCGCATATCCTGACGGGTCGGACCTATTTCAGACTCCATCGTAAGCAGCACTACATCTGCCTCCTCGATGGCCTTTTCGCTCCTGAAGAGAGAGAAGTTGTCAACACTGGTCTTGGACATCTGCGTGTGGCTCTTCATGCCCGCAGTATCGACAAGCGTGTAGTGGCGCGCGGTCGGACCTTCTCCGATGGTGAACGGCACGTCTACGGCGTCGCGCGTGGTGCCGGGAATATCGGACACGATGACGCGTTCAGCGTTCAGGAGGCGGTTGATGTAGGAACTCTTGCCTGCATTGGGACGCCCTACGATCGCAACACGCAACGGCTTCGCAATTGTGGACTCCTCCTGCGGCGGCAACGCACCGACGATATGCTCCACCAGCGACTGCATCCCGCGTCCATGTTCCGCAGAGACGTTGAACACCTTCATGCCGAAACGCGCGAACTCGTCGGACTTTTCGTCATCCTCGGGACGGTCGCACTTGTTTGCCGCGATTACGGTGGGGCATCCCGACTCGCGAACGCGCTTCAGAACCTCTTCATCAAGAGGAGTAATGCCGCTCTTCACATCGACAACAACCACGCAAAGATCCGAGTCGCCGACGGCAAGCGCAGCCTGGGCACGCGTCTCCTCCGCAAACGGATCCTCCGAGCCGGGCGTCCTGTCGAATGCGATGCCGCCAGTATCAACCAGCATGAAACGTTTTCCGAGAACCGTCACCTCGCGCGCAACGCGATCGCGCGTAACACCGGGCTGATCGAACACAATCGCGATGCGTTCGCGCGCAATCCGGTTGAAAAGGGCCGACTTGCCCACATTCGGGCGCCCTACTATCGAAACTGTAGCCATAAGCCTATACCATATATCGTCTAAATGAAAACTACAACATTATACCACAATTAAGCGACATGCTCGTTCCATCACGCATCTGAAGAACGCGAAGAACCACATTGTCCGTGCGGAATCGGCTTCCAGCGGCGCACCGGGAACACAAGCGTAAACAGCGCAGAGGCCGACAGCACCAAAGAGAACAGAGGGAATGTCACGATTGGAAGCAGTCCCGGTCTCCCCTTTCTATCCGAGAGCGCGATTGAAATTGCTGCGGTCAACCAACCCATAACAAAGACGAGCAGAACAAAACCAGCAAACATCTGAAACGCCTGTGCACAAGGATGTCCAGCGCACAATTTGATAACAAGCGCAATGACATTCGCAAAATGAATGAACGCGACCGAAAATCCGGTAAGGATTGAAAAGAAGCTGTCAAAAAGGCGAAGGGACGGTTTGCGCAGCAACTTTGCGATCCAAGGGATTGAGTATATGCGCACAACCTGCCAACCGCCCGTCTCCCACCGGCAAAGCTGACGCCACATCGCCGACAGAGTGACCGGCTGTTCGTCAGAGTAGCCCGCTCCGCCGACATACGCAACCCGTCTTCCGTCAAGGTTTCCCTGAATGGTGAACTCAACATCCTCCACCATTGTCTTGGTACGCCATCCATCAGAGCCCAATGCCGAAAGCAGAAAGGCAAAGCCGGTTCCGGTAAGTTTGCCGGACAACCCCAGATTCGTTCGCACCCTGTTCGAAAGCTCGTTCATCATGGCCCAATATACGGAATACCACCCTGATATGGTGTTGGCGTCTGCATTGGACGCACGGCGGCATCCTGTAACGACACACTCTCCATCGTTAAGGGCATCATTAACAGCATCGAACCACCCGCAATCTACCGTATTGTCCGCGTCAAACACCGCCACCGCGTCAAATTCACCCTGTTCACGGACACGTTCAATCCCCCAGGCGAGCACATCTCCCTTCCCTGAACTTGGAGTGGTTTTCTCCCATACCGTTGCACCTGCGGCACGGGCAGCCTCAGCGGTTCTGTCAGTGCAGTTGTCCGCAAGCACAAAGACTTTTCGCCGATTCTCCGGATACGAAGCACCTAGAATGCTCCGCACCGGCAGCTCTATCACACACTCTTCATCCCTTGCACAGATCAAAACTGCGAAACGCAGTTTCTTTCCGGACACGGGATGCTGCCGTCCCTTGCGGATCAAACCAAGGATGAGCACCAATGTCGACCAAAAGAACACTGCGCTGAGCAGGCAGCACAGCAGATCGAACAGCAATGCGAACGAAAAGCTCTCCATTGATCACCGTCAACCGTTAAACCGTCAGCAGCTATGCGAACGATGAACCCAATCCATCACTTGTCACTCAAAACGTATCGATGCGGCACGACCATGCGCGTCAAGACCTTCAACCTCCGCAAACGCCTCGATTGTCTTCTTCGTCTCGGCGAGATCTTCCTTCGTGAACGCCACGAAACTGTGGCGACGACGGAAATCATCGGGCGTGAGACCATTGAACATGTTCGCGGCGCCACCTGTCGGGAGCACGTGCGAAGGCCCAGCGACAAAGTCTCCGGCGGATTCCGGAGTCCATGCACCGGCAAAAACGGCACCGGCGGATCTCACTCCCTTCATGAGCTTCAGCGCATCCTTGCACATGATCTCAAAATGCTCAGGCGCAAAACGGTTCACGAGCTCAAGACCTTCCGTAAGGTTGGGCGTAACGGCGAAAAGGATCCCGTCACGGTCAATCACACGCTTGATTATCTCCTTGCGGGAAAGGGTCTCGGTCTGGGCGAGAAGCTCCGCCTTAACCTTCTCTGCGAACTCCTTGGACTGCGTTACAAGAAGCGACTTCTCCCAACCGCTTCCATGTTCCGCCTGGGAAAGAAGATCCGCCGCCACCCAGCGCGCATCCACGGTGCCGTCCGCAAGGACGGCTATCTCGCTCGGCCCGGCCACCTGGTCGATCCCCACATACCCATACACCTGACGCTTCGCCGCCGTGACGTACGCATTGCCGGGACCCACAATCTTCTGCACCTTGGCACAGGACTTCGTGCCGTACGCCATCATTCCGATAGCCTGGATGCCGCCGACACGATACACCTCCGTGACTCCTGCAAGCTTGAGCGCGTAGAGGAGAACCGGATTGATCTCACCCGTCTTTCCGGCAGGAGTGCAGGCTACAATCTCCTTGACTCCGGCCGCACGGGCAAGTGTGACCGTCATTACGGAAGTGGATGCGAGAGGAGCCGTGCCGCCAGGCACATACACGCCAACACGGTCCATCGGCGAGAAGAACTCGCCTGCGCTTCCTCCACGAGGAGTCTTCATCGTCCAAGGCTTACGCAAAGATTCCCTGGAGAACCTCATGACACGCGTATACGCATCCTTAACTGCCCGTTTGAGGGAAGGAGACACTGCGGCATCGACATTCTTCATCTCGGCGGCCGACACACGGAACTGCTTGGGCTGAAGCTTGGCACCTTCAAACTTCGCCACATATTCGGCGACAGCCTCATCACCTCGTGCACGGATGGCAGCCAGCACCTCGAACGCCGCCTTTTCAGCCTCATCCGGGAATGCGCTGCGCTCAAGGAACTCCGTGACGGCACGGTTCTGGCGCTTAGAGACCGACCAATCAACAATTCTCACCATATCTGAAATCTCCTTGTCTTCTTGACTTG
>SUVZ01000282.1 GCA_015061765.1 Lentisphaerota bacterium | reverse complement strand
ATCCTCATGCACGGCATTATAGACAGGCGTCACGTCGCGGTATTTCGCGATGCGATACTGGACCTCTCCGAATATGGCCGCACCGAAATAGACGGCAATGGCGGCGAGGCATATCTTAACGCCAAGTCCAAGCTTGAGCCTTGCGGATTTCACTTGCCGACGCCCTTCTCAAGCGCAATCTCGGCCACAAGCTCATGCACGGCGCCGGGCTTCACTTCAACCGCGGCCTCTTTCCAGAGGATGGCAGGCTCCACACACAGAAGATGCCGCCAGTCTTCCACCGCCAGCTGTCCGGGAGCGGGGTTGTCAAAAGCGGGCTCCTCCACACCCGGATTCCAGACCACAAGCCGTGCGGCCCCAGATGAAGACACCGAAATGCGCCGATCCAGCAACGGATCGACAATCTTGTGGAGCGCGGTCGGATACGGCTCGACAAAGACGTGGTCAACCGAAGAGGTAAGCTTCATGTTGCCATTCCAGACGCTGTCGTACTTGGTGGTGAGCCTGGAATCGCAGTATTTCATCCCGTCAGTGCCCGTGATTTCGGTACGATCCCTGTCCCCGATGAAGAAATACGGATGGAAACCTGCAGTGAGGGCAAACGGACGATCACCGATGTTCCTGGTCCTGAGGGTAAGCTTGAGAGTATCCGAAAGGACTATCCCATACTCCAGGTCAAAGCCATAGGGCCATTCCTTGAGCATCTCATCCGTCGACCTGAGTCCAAGCACAAGTTCGCACCTGCCGGGCGCGGATTTCCTGCTGCGCACCTCGAATCTGCTGCGCCATGCAAATCCATGCGGCACGTCCGGATCTGGACCGCTGCGGCCAAACCACGGCCAGCACAGCGGAATGCCGCCATGGCACCAGTTGGTCCCGCCGTGACTCCACGTCTTCGGGCTCCAAAGCACCTCTTCGTCGCCCACCTTGAACGACATCACCCGTCCGCCATGAAGCGAAACCGTCGCAGACGTGCGCTCCGTCGCAAGCCTTACAATTGCGGAATCATCCGCAGAAACAATCCCGCCGACCAGTGCGGCAGCCATAAGAAATCCGACCTTTTTCATGTGTTGGAATATAGCAGAAACCAATTTCTCCGTCAATATCAACCAACTATCCCGCCAAATGCTGCCCGGAGTCGACCGGTATTACGGTTCCCGTGACGGATTCTGCTTCAAGCAGATACAGTACTGCCGATGCAACATCTTCAGGCGTGGGGCGGTGATCCAGCAGCATCTCCCCCGCCGGCTCATGAACTCCTTCCGGCGGAAACACCGGCCCTGGCGCAACTGCATTGACGCGAAGCGTCTGTGCGAACATGGCGGCATATTTGCGCGTATCAGACTGAAGTTCACGCTTAGTCCTTACATATGCATTATCCGACGGCAAGGAGGGCCCCAACGTCTTCGAATCAATGATATTGACCACAGAGCATTTGCGGCCTTCCCTTCCTCCCAGCAGCATTGTCAATTTACGTGGAGCAACGAGGTTGACAGATTCAATAGTCGCAGAATCACCCGTGAAGAGAGCGGCGTTGTTGACAATGGCGCAAAAGTCGTCCGGTGCAGCGGACAGTGCGGCGGCATAAAGCCTAACCGGCCCGGAAGGATCAGACAGGTCGTATATGAAATCGGCGCCCGAATTCTCTCGATGTGACGAAGTAAACACCCGCCAGCCGGCATTCCTCAACGCCGAAGCGATGGCTTTCCCGATCCTGCAGGTGCCGCCAGTGACAAGCACCGTGCCTTTTCTGTGTTTTCTACTCATTGCATTGCAAAAGCAAAGGAACCTCCACCCGTCAGGGCGAAGATTCCCACTTCAAACATGCATTGCGGTGCTACTTAGGCCTCGGGCTTCGTCTTCTTGAGACCAAGACCACGACTGTCCTCTTTCCACTCGCCACGCTTCTGAAGCAGATTGACACGCTCAAAACGCTTCAGGACGTTGCGCTTGGACGTGATCTTGCTAGAACCTCTAAGACTGCGATGCTGACTCATTTTCTCTTCTCCTTCTCAAAAAATGTTCGCGTATTGTACCAAATACCGATTCCTGTTGCAAGTGCCTATTTCCTTTTGCGCATTCAGGCCTCTACTTCCGCACGATTGACTCCTTCACGGCGACAGGACAGGCATCAAGCGGCTTTTTGCCGCCGACAACGCAGGTATCGGAGGATCTCGCCAGTTCGGTGAGCGTATCGGCAAAACGCAGAACCTCATCCTTGCCGGTTGCGAGAATCTCGGCCCTGATCCGTTCGAGGTCCGCAGGCGTGCGGCCAGAGAGGATGAGCTCGGAGGCACGTTGGGTCTCAAGTCTGGGCGAAAGATATGGTTCGGTCTTTCCGATCGCCGAGACGACGTACTTGTCGATGTCATTCCCGCTTTCGCAGAACTTCCTGAGCGCAGCCCCGGTTCCGGCGATCTTCTCCAGCGAACGCGCCGGATTCGGATCGCGGTAGGTCATGTACTGCACGTCGCCGTCAGAGCGCACGACAAGCCCCATTCCATACGCACCGCCGAGAACGCGTATCTCGTTCCACAGATAGTCGAGCGTGAGAATGCGAGCCGCCACAATCTGCGAACCATGGTATTCGACATCCTTCGGCAGACGCGATGCAACGCCGGCATACGCGACCTCGGCCGGAATCGTAAACCCTTCGCCCCCCTCTGCAGCCGGCAGACCCGACTTCCATTCTCCGCCGACGGCAACGACAGTTCCGCCGCACGGCCATGCGGCAATGGCCTCGGCCGCATGCGCCTTGGACATGTTGTCCGAAAGGCACACCGACAGACGGCTCTTCGCGAACAGGCGCCTGGCGAGCGACGCATAGCGCTCGAGCATGGCGGAATCGGCCTTCATCCTCTGCAACCGGCGGAGCTGGGCGATTCCGGACATGATCTCGTCCATTTCGTTCGCACGGGAAAGGCGCGACCCGGCACGACGCATCGCATACTGGTTGCCCGAAACGGCGATTCCCTGCTCCATGTCCTGACGCACCTGGCGCAGCAGATCTTCAGCCGCCTTCACGTCGTCAAACCTTGTCGCAAGCAACACTTCCCTTGAGATGCGCAGGGCATCCGCCCATTTCGACTCAAGGGCCGACACCTGTACGCAGATGTACGGAGCGCCCGCGCCCTTCGCGTCAAACACCTTGGTGCCGATTGTGAACCGTCCGAGATTTGCGTCAATCTCGCTCTTGAGTTCAAGCGCGCTGAAGTTCTCCGTAGCAAGTTCACCCAGCAGAGTCGTGAAGAACGGAACGTCGGCAAGCTCGTCGCCATTGAGATCGGCAAGCGTGAAATAGAGTTCAAGGTAGAATATGCCGTCCGCACCCACCTTGGGACGGATTACTGTGCGCCCGTCAATGGAGTCCGTTTCGATCCTGATGTCCTCGCCCTTCACGGGAATGTCCTTCACGAGAAGCTTCGGAAGCCTTGCGGCATCCTCTGGCCTATCCTTGGACTTCTGGTACTCCTTGAGTCTGGCGGCGTTCGCCTTCACCTCGGCTATCTTCTTCTCGTCCCAGCCGGCGAGCACGGCGGCAAGGGCTTCGGCGTCCTTCCTGCTTCGCTCCTCGCCGACCGTATTGGATGGCTCCAGGGTAAGTTCGGCATGGTGGGGATTGTCGATGAGCATTTCGCGCAGATACTGCTCGAACCCGCCTGTCGCGATCTTTGCGCGAAGCGAATCGAACACCTTCCTGTAGCGGAACCCCTCGGCCGGATCGCCGCCGTACATCCAGTTTTCAAGCGCCGCCTCAAGGAACGCAAGTCCGCGGGGATAGGAGCCGGAATCCTTTTCGCGGACAAGGAACTCGCACTTGTTCAGCACCGCTTCGATGCGTTTCCTGTCCAGCCCTTCCCTGGCGAGCCTCTCAAGCGTCTCGCGGACAACGCGGCGGCATTCCGCAATCCTGTCCTTGGACGTGTTGCGGATGGTGAGCATGGCGGCGATCTGCTGGACGCTCTCTGCGCCTATCTCCACATCCTCGCAGAGCCCCCTGTCCAGAAGAGCCTTCTTGAGCGGCGCCTCGTTCGAACCGGCAAGCACCTCGGAGATGACCGAAAACGCCAGCTGCCTCTCGCGCTCGTCGAAGCGGCCGATCACCCAGCCGTCGACGAGAATGTACTTATCCTTTCCGTCGTCCGCAACCTCATACTTGACCGTATCCCTGTTCACCGTCGGCTTCTGGAACGGGATCTCGGCATTGACCTCGGCGCGGTCGTAGTCCTTGAGGAACGAATCCAGCTTCGCCAGAACGGACGGAACGTCGACCTTTCCGTCCAGGAAGAAACGCGCGTTGGACGGATGGTAGAAGCGGGAATGGAACGCCTTGTACTCGTCGAACGTAAGCTCGGGGATGTGGTTGGGGTCGCCGCCGGACTCGTGCGCGTAGCAGCAGTCGGGGAAGAGAAGCTTCATCGTCTCCCAGAACGCCACGGAATCGGGATTGGAGAAGACGCCCTTCATCTCGGAGTAGACGACGCCGTTGCGGATGAGCCTGCCCTCGTCGTCGAACTCGTAGTGCCAGCCTTCCTGGTCGAGCGCCATTCTGTTCTCGATGGAGAGCGGATGGAGCACTGCGTCCATATAGACGTCGATCAGGTTCAGAAAATCCGTGCCGTTGCGGGACGCGACGGGATAGACCGTCTTGTCCGGATAGGTCATCGCGTTCAGGAACGTCGCGAGCGAGCTCTTCAGCAGGTCCACGAACGGCTCCTTGACGGGGTACTTCCTCGAACCGCACAGCACCGAGTGCTCCATGATGTGCGCGACGCCAGTTTCGTTTTCCGGAACCGTCTTGAACGCGACGGCGAATGTCTTGTTGTCATCATCGCGCTCCAGCCAGACGAGCTCTGCGCCGTTCTTTTCGTACGTCATGCGCCAAAGGCGGCCCGGAACCTCGGGGAGTTCGGTTGAGGACTTTACGGTGAAGTTGTGGATTGTGTCGTTCGGTTTCATTGCCTGTGTGATTGTTGTGCCCGCGACCGCCGCGAGCGTGATGATTGCCTTTGCGTTCATTTTGAGACCCTCCTTATGTCCGCGCCAAGCGCGCCAAGCTCCTTCTCCACGGCCCTGTAGCCGCGATCGATGGAACCTGCGTTGAGTATCGTGGTCCTGCCCTTGGCGCAGAGCGCCGCAAGTATGAGCGCCATTCCCGCGCGTATGTCCGGCGAGGTGACTGTCGTGCCGCGAAGGGGCGAAGGCCCGGTCACGACCGCGCGATGCGGATCGCACAGCACGATCTTCGCGCCCATCTGGATGAGATGGTCCACGAAGTACATGCGGCTCTCGAACATCTTCTCGTGGAAGAGGCACGTCCCGCGGGACTGCGTGGCAAGGACTATCAGCACGGACATCAGATCGCTCGGGAACATCGGCCAGGGTCCGTCCGCGACGCTCGGTATCGCGTCGCCGAAATCGTACCGCATCCTGAGTCGCTGCCTTGCGGGAAGCTCTATCGTGCCCTTCTCGGCATTGGCGGACCACCTGAGCCCGAAACGGCGCAACGGCCCCGAAAGGATCGCGAACTGTGGCACATCCACCCCTTCAAGGATGAGCGCGCCGCCG
>SUVZ01000281.1 GCA_015061765.1 Lentisphaerota bacterium | reverse complement strand
GTTCTGGCACGGCATTTCCTGTTGCGCAAGCCGCGATTCCTGCGATTTGCTCATAAAGTCGCGCAGAGGCGGACGGAATCCCGGAGATGAATGGCCGGAGCTTGTCCGCTACACGTTCCCGGAACTCGCCACCACCGTGCGCGTGCCTACACCGATTGTGGATCGGCCGATGGTCAACTATACTGTCGTCTTCGGCATGCGGCACGATGTTGAACTGCGGTACGGACCGGACCGCATATACGCGGAAACCGGCAATGTGACCACAAACTACGGGACCGTTATCAGAGTGCCCAAGTTCGCCATACTGAAGTCGGGACCGAAAGAGACGCTTGCCGGTTACATGAAAGCGGTTTCAGACTTCCAGCACGCCAATTCGGATATACTTCTCGAAGGCCGCTTCGTGGATACGGACGGATTCACATTTGCCGGGAAAGGCTGCCTTGCAAAGCGTTTCATCGGAGAGAAAGGCAGCGGTGTCATCGTCTGGAACATTTCAGCAGAACCGGCGGCGGTAAATGTCGGCGGTCTAGGGAAACCGCAATCCGTAACAGAGCCGCAGACGGGAGCCGTTGCGCCCGATACTCCGCTCGCGCCCGATACCATCCGCCTATACCGTTTTGCGGATATCGCGTTTTAAGAACTCTCATTATGCATTTGATTTTCAGTGAAGAAAGGCCAATGCCATGATTTCATTCTTTACGCCATTGCTAGCTTCAGGCGCCGTGTTTATCCAGGCTCAGCTCAAGTACGGAGCCCAACTCAGTGATTATCTTCATCGATGGTATGAAAGACCGCTTCACCAGAATACCGCATATCAGGATTTCGCCGACGGCAAAATGCTCAATCCGGCGGCATGGGAAAAGACGGTTGAAACGCTTCGCTTCGGCAAAGTGGATGGTCTTGGGGTCTTCACTGACCGTCTGCGAGATGAGTGGGGGCTTCTTGAGCGTTCTTCGACTCCCGGTTCCGAGACGAAACTGCTGGTGTTTTTGCGCGTGAACAACGAGGCCGAAATCAGGAAAAGTCTGGAGATCGTGGAGCATTCGCTGAAGTTTCCGAACTGGTGTACGCTTGATGGGAAACGGGTGTTTCTGCTCCATCCGCCATTCAAGTCGTCGCATGAACGGGCTATAGCCGCGGCGATCGAATTCAGAAAACATCTCCTGGAGCGCTATGGGGATAAGTTTATCCTGATGGGACATTGTCCGATATTCGGCAAAAACGATCTGAGGGAAGGCGCGCTTTCGCCTCTTGCGTATCGTTGCGCAAAAGAGACTTTGAGAAATTATCTGCGTGCCATGGACGGGATTATGTATAAATCCTCTGTTGGTTGCATCGAACGGCGTTATGTGGCTGATATATTTGAATCGACTGTCGGAAAGGTCATTTCCGAGGTGTTTAACGAGGAGGAGTTTAAAGGCAAAAAATATTTCTGTCTCCACTTCAACGGTGGACACATGAACAGCTACCGCTGGCAGTACAACAATGATGCCAACGGGACGGCGACTCTATGCGACCGCTACGAAAGCGCGTTGAAGCTTTCGCCGGATCTTGTTCTTCACGGCGAATGGGATGAGGAGAATGAGAATACGCATTTCCGTCCGACGGTTTCAAGGGGGAACACATATATGCGGATAGTGCGGCATTTTGCGGATCGCCTGGCCGGGCGTGAACTGACGCCAGCTCCGGGGGATGACGTCTCCGTGCCGAATCTCATACTCTCATATCGCAAGGCGCTTGTCGCGGGCGAGCCGGTTGAGGTCGAGGTGCGCAATCTGCCCGACGGCACGTTCAAGGGCGAAAAGCTGAAAGTCTCTTTCGAGTGGCAGGATATGAACGGCAGGACGCTGCGCTCGTATGCCGCCAAGACCCTTGATCCGGAGGTGCAGTCGGCGGTGAGGTTTGTCGACAAGGCATCTTCATTTCTGGAGCATCGGGTTCTGGTACCGCGTTTCCGGGTGGAATGGTCCAAGGGGATGCGTGAATATTCGAAAGGGCTCTATCCTGCCGGAATCCGGGCCTTGCGCAATGTCGATCACGTGTGGGTGTGCCACCCGCTGCGCGATATGCCGTCGGACATCAGCGGCAGCATGGAGATCGGTGAATGCGACGCGAACGGCGTATATGTCGTGAAGGGCGACATTGTTTCCAGCCGACCGCTGAGATCGATTGAAGTGCTTGATGATATGGATACGGTGTATATGCATTCGGATGTTCCTGCCGTGCCGTCCGGCCATGAGCAGATACGGGTGTGCATCGTCGGATTCTATTCAGGGAAGCGCGCCGAGGAGAAAAAGTGGATTTCGCTCAAAGGGAACATCCGTTTCCGCAATGTTTCGGGAGCGGTGCTGAAGCCTGCCGTCGCCGGCAGAAGGCGAGTAGGGGTTGACGGTGATGCATGGACGTTTGACGGTGAATATCTGAATAGGTTTGGAATTACGCTTTGGGCGCATGTTCCTGTGGATCAGATGAAGGACGGAGCGGTCGATATCGATCTGCCGCCTCACTTCAAAGGCACGGTAAGGCTTGCGGATCTGGTGAAAAAGGAAGTTGTCGGATTCAATTCGGTTGACAGCTGCGGACTGTCGGTTATGAGATATCTGCCTCCGGCTTCGATACCGCGTCCGTTGATGTCCAAGAAAGCGTCGTTCTCATTCAGGTGGAAGCCTCTGGAAAAGGCGAGTGTGCTGCGACTGCAGGTGATTGATGAGAATTACCGCGTATGGCGGCGCCGTGAAGACTGTTTACCGACCTACGGGCAGGGCCGTCAGTTTCAGCGTGTTTGACCGCGATAGCGGCAAGACCGAGACGGTCAAGGCCGATGCCGGATTGGTTGAGAATGTAATGTGCGATATCGGCAGCCGCACCGACAGCGCTCTGCGGTTGGGGACGGGAAGGATGCTTTCCGGAATGGTCGGCGCCTCCGTGGCATTTGCCCAGGGATTCGGAATGGGGCCAGGGAATAACGACCATCCTTTCCGCGAGAATTTCGGATACTACAGCGCATTGCCGCTGGGGAAAAGGATGCCGAAGACCGGGTGGGGCAGCCTTTCGCATCAATGTGTTCCGGGGTTTGCGGGTTTCGAACTTCAGATGAGGGTCAAGCCGGCGGGATTCGGTGAAGTGCAGGGACTTTACGGCAGCGGCAATTGCGGTTTGGATGTCGTGATTGAGAAGGATGGTTCCGTGAGCGCGACATTTGCCAGAGGGCGCAGTTTTCTCAGGGAGAAAGGCGGCATAAATGTCGTGGTGCGGGGTCCGACGCTGAAAGATGGCGAATGGAACGATGTGCGTGTTGCCACAGATCGCTGCACCGCCTGGGTGGAGGTAAACGGTGTTCGCGGGAACGCCGTTCCATACAGCGATTATTTCTTCAACCAGCGGATCGGTCTTTTTGGGGCTACGTTAGGCAAGGCGAATTTCTTCAAGGGAGAGATATCTTTCTTGTCGGTGAAGCCATTGGCCGGCATGAAGTGAAGGAAACTTTGACAATAGCGAAAGCTGTGTCGTTCTATTGGTAAAACGAAAGGAAATAGGTGAGACCATGAGAAAGAAAACATTACTTGTCGGGATGGCGTTGTCATTCTGCCTGTTTGCTGATGATACCGATTTTACCGCGTATCTAAAGAAAACTTCTACCAAAGACTATGGTTTCTCCGGTGCCACATGGGTGGATGGCAACGGTAATGATGTTTCGATTGCTGCTGAAGATTATCCCAAATACGATTTTGTTGTTGCGGGAGATCGTTATCTGGAGTTGAAGTCTGAAGAAGCTGTTGTCGCCAACAAGATAACCTTCGGTGAAATAGGAGGTAAGACCGGTACTTTAAGATGTCAGTATTCTTCCGACTTCAGCAAAGTGAAGGAAGGAATCGAACTTGTAAACGGAAGTGCATATTCATACAATAGAGCGCGGGATATATCGGGGAAGGTCACGGTTCTTTCGCCTGCCCATACGCCGTTTCTGCTGACTACGCAGCGGAGCGATGGCGGTGGTCTGACATTTAAGGATACCTTTTCCGGCGATGCCACAGTGGGTGTACGGATTAATTCGACGAAAAAAGCATGTGTTTTCGATCTTGGCGATGCGTCACAATATTACGGCAGCATCGAAATCACCGCTACGAACGGAAACAATGAATGCGACGGAACGGTGACGGTATCCAAGCTTTCAGCCGGCACCGTGGCTGTGTCGAACCGTTGTACGCTCGCATTTGCGCCGTCGGCTGAGGCTGAAGTGGGCAATCTCTGTCTGAGCGAAGGGGCTACCCTGAAATTTTCTCTGCCGGAAACATCGAACGAGTCGCCGTTGCTGACTGTGAAAGAAGACTTTGCCTGTGCGGGGAAAGTCGTTTTGTCCATTGATGATTCGCTGATCGGCGAAGTGAACGAAGAAGTCTCACGGCAGTTGATGTCCGTTCCAGCCTCAATGGTTGATGCGTCTGTATTTGAGTTGGATGGCTATTATTTGCTTGAGGTTTCAAAGCGTCCGAAATTGTCTGTAATAATTGACGGTGATACGGCTGTGGTGTCGGTAAAGTTTTTCCCGTTGATGCAAATGGATGATCACGGGGATGATAACGAGCTTGTCGGAGAATATTCTTCCGCGATGACCAATGCGATACAATGGACTGACGACAAGCCTGTTCATGCAGGAGCTCATTATCAGGTAGCCAAAATCAATTCGGCGCCTGCATATCTCCGCACTCCCCGGTTGCCGGAGGGATCGTTTACCTTTCTTGGCGAATCATTGACGCTTTCCTTCGGAGGACGTTTGATTTTGGCTTGTCGCGAGTTCAGGTGTCCACTTCTTTGTTTGGCCCATGAAAATGACATAATGTTCGCAGAAGAGCAAGACGTGGATTTCATCGGAAATATTGAAGTTTCTGCGGCAGACGGTCTCATGCCCGCAATCTCCATATATGGCAATCGCAGATTCAGGTTTGACGGTGAATTGAAAGGTACGGGAACTTTAGCGCTGAATTCCGGCACCATTGCGACATCGTATGACGGGTCTCATCGCGGAAATTTCGATTTTGTCCGGAGCAGCCCTGAATTCTCGGGCAGGATTTTGGTGTCATCGAAGTCGAATCTGAAGAAACTTTCGTGGGGTCCGGCCGAGCCGTATGCGCATGTGTGGTATTGCGATCCCAAATGCTTCGGCGGTCCGTTGGATGAGTTTGCGTACAATGCATTGACATTGGAGAAGATGGCGCGGCTCATCACCACAAACAAGGTTGAGTTCACCGATAGGACCCGCGGGTTGTTCCTTTCCGGCATAGCTCAGCTTGAAACGCCGTCAGCGGGAGATTCGCTGACGCTTCTGCAGCCGGTCACCGTAAACGGCTGCGTCTATAAGCAAGGGGCGGGTACGCTTGCCATGGGCGGCGAGTTGAAGTTTCTCGATGCGGAAGGTGCGCTTGCGGATCTGCCGCCGGATGATGCCACCAACCGCACGCTCTATGTTCAGGGCGGTGTCCTGAAACCGCTTTCGGCCGATGCGTTCAATGGACTTGATCTTGTGTTCTCCAACTCCGTGACGGGTGTTGATGTGGCAATTGAGCTTGATATGGAC
>SUVZ01000280.1 GCA_015061765.1 Lentisphaerota bacterium | reverse complement strand
GCCGCGTGTTCGCAAAGCAGATGGCTGCGGCTGGCGGCGGATCGATCATCAACTTCGGTTCAATGAACACCTACCGTCCGCTCACGCGCGTCGCCGCTTATGCGATGAGCAAGGCGGCGATCGCTAACTGGACGCAGTTTCTCGCCCAGTATCTCGCCCCTGCGAAAATCCGCGTGAATGCGATTGCTCCGGGCTTCTTCGTGAACGACCGCAGCCGCAAGATACTCTGCACTCCAGAAGGCGGACTTACCGCTCGCGGAGAACAGGTGATGGCGCACACTCCGGCTCGGCGCTTCGGCGAGGCGGATGAGCTTCTCGGTTGTGTGGAATGGCTCCTGAACGATGAGAAGGCCGGATTTGTGACGGGAATCACCGTTCCTGTCGACGGCGGCTTCCTTGCAAGCGCAGGGGTGTAAACGGAGGTGAATATCATGAGAAAAGAACTGACAGGACTGTTTGTCGTAGTGAATTGCGTAGCATTTGCGGGAATTGACATTGCGCCGATCGATACATCTGCGGACAGGAATCCGAGTCCGCTGAAAGTGGAGATGAAGCGCATCGGAACCTTGCGTCCGCGCAGCGCTAATGAGATATCAGGATCGTCCTGGACCATTGGATGTGAATGTCTGGATCGTGATTTCACCGACTTCGACGAATATAAGGACTATATTGTTCCGTTGGGCATAAAGGAGATTCGCCTCTTCGCTGGTTGGGCGAAGTGCGAGAAGGAGCCTGGAAAGTTCGATTTCGCATGGCTTGACCATTGTGTCAATTGGGCCAACGCGAATGGGATCAATGTTCTGCTCGACATAAGCTACGGTAATCCCATCTACAAGGGAGCGGGCGGAGCGGGGCTCGCGAACGGCACTCCGAATACGCCGGAAGGTCTCGCAAAGTGGGATATATGGATTGAAAAGCTCGGCAACCATTACAAGGGGCGGGTGAAAGACTACGCCATGTGGAACGAGCCTGACAATGGGGGATTGAACTCGCCTGCCGTGATTGCGGATCTCAACGTGCGTACTGCCCGTATCCTTAAGCGGATAATGCCTGATTGCCGTCTGCACGGACTTTCCCTCGGCAGCAATCTCCCAGAACTGTTTGAAGCCTGCGTCTCGGAAATCGCAAAGCTTGGTGGTGCGGATCTTTTCGACACGTACATCTACCATGGGTATGCCTACAATCCGGACTCGTCATATGAACGCGTCGAGAAGCTGATTGAGATATGCGCAAAGTATGCGCCTAAGGCGAAGATGCGTCAGGGGGAAAACGGATGCATCTCGGAATGGAGTGACCGTTTTGCCCTGTCTGGTTATCCATGGAGTGAGAATAGTCAGGCGAAGTGGGATATGCGCCGCATGCTCGGCGATCTCGGACACGGGTGCGGCAGCTCTGTCTATTCGATATGCGACCTTCAGTATTCGCCGCCATATGCGCCTTACACGTACTTGAACCGCAAGGGTATCCTCCGCGCAAATGCAAAGCATCAGGTCTATCAGATCAAGAAGGCCTACTACGCAGTGCAGAACGTCGTATCCGTGTTCGACGATTCTGTGGTTCTCGCCAAAGAGCGCAAGGCGTCCACTGTTGACCGGTGCGTGTCGTTCTATGAATACGTGAAGGATGGCAAGCATCCGCTTTTTGTGTTCTGGGACCATGGTTTGATTGACATACTTAAGACAAAGCAGATGGTTGATGACGGCACGGGACGTACACGGCTTGTAACGAGTTTCGACAGGCTCAAAATTTTGAATCCCAAGCACACGCGTGATGAAGCTGGATTCCTGCATATTGAAGGTATCGAGTATCGCGGTGTTCCGTCGGATGATTTCACGACACGTCCGGGCGTGATTGAATGGAGTGGATCTCCGCTAAAGGATCCGGTGTGGGTGGATCTTTTCACCGGTGCCGTGTACGAGGTGCCTGCCGCACATCAGATCGCCCATTCCTGCGGCATATCCTTCGTGCGCATACCGGTGTATGATTCGCCGTGCATTCTTACCGAGCGCGCCGCGCTTGATCTGCTGTAGAATGATCCGCCTTAAATGACTTCCTGCACTCAAAACAAATGAAAGGAGAAATCCCATGACAAAGTCAGCCATCCTGTCCGGCATGCTCTTGATGCCGGTTGCACTCTGTGCGGAGACGTACTACTGGACAGGCGGCGCAAAAGAATCCGCAAGCGATTCGGAACGGACGCCCAGCATGGAGACGCCCGCGAACTGGGCGCTGGCGGACGGAACCCCCGCGTCGTCGGCACCGACGAAAGACGATGACATCGTCTTCACGAACGCGGTTTCAGATGTCATCTGGTCTGAATGCACGGATATCATATCATCTTCTTATCGTCTGATGACCTACAATACGATCACGCTGACGAACGAGGGCAGCGTGACGATCAAAGCGCGTACGGACAAGGTGGATGGCCGGAATTCACAGCTCGGGTTTCCTAAGAACGGAATCTTCAACTACACGGACGGCGGCACGCTTGCCTATTCACGCGTGGCCAAGTCGAGAGGGGGAAGCGCGGCGAATCCGGCCGTGTATCTCATATATGTCGAAAACCAGGATGCGGCGGTCAACATGGCGAGTCACTTGCAGCCGCAACAGCACTCCAAATTCGTCAAGGATGGCGATGGAAGTTTCCGAGTTCTCGGATCCAGCAGCGGAAGATACTATGCATCTTCGGAGACATGGGAACTTGTCGGCGGCACACTGAAGTTTCCAAGGTGGACGGCGAGCGACTACACCACCAAAGCGGTTTCGTTCATGTTCAAGGGCGACAAGTCAAAGTGCCTTTCCCTGTCGGAGAAGAATGGCTCCTATTGCCTCGGCGGCCTTCTGCATGAAGAGGACGTAACAACGACGACGCATCTTCTGACGGACGAAGGAAACGGCGCGACGCTGGCGCTTACCAATATCGTCGATTCATCCAAAAACTCCCTTAAGGACTGTCGTTTCTCCGGCACTCTGGCCGGAACGCTGTCTATCGTGTATGACGTGCAGGAATGGTATGGTGACGAGCCGCGGCCTGCGCTGACGCTTGCGAAGGGGACTTCCACTTCGACCGGTACGCTGACCGTGCGCAACGGAACCGTCAATCTGGCAGAAGGCGCGAACTACTCGTCCCTCTCCTCCGTTTCGGTGGAGGCGAACGGCAAGCTGTGCGTTTCGGATGGCGCAGTACTCAATACGGCGATTTCTGTCGCCTCCGGCGGCGAGTTGAATCTTGGGGAGGGCATCGCCATCCGTACACCGTCGTTCTCATACGGCGGCTCGACGTTTGGCTTGGGGGTGTATGACAAGGACAGCGGCGTCGGCATCACTGGCGCGGGAAGAGTGTACGTCGAGCCAGTCATCGCCGTTAACTACGACCCCACCGAAAAGACGGCCGTACCGGTGGACCTTCGTGCATCCAACTACACGCATGAAATGCTTTCGCAGCGGCTCGACGTGGCGCTTTCGGCGGCAATCGCGCTGCCGGACCATTCGACTAACAAAATCCTGGTGGCCCGGTTCGCGGCGGGTTCGGGGTTGACGGGAGAGGATTTCAACGATGTTTCGCCCAAGACGTACGATCTGCCATACACGTGGTTCGAATCGAAGATAGAAGAAGGCGAAACCCGGCTGTACCTCTGTTCGCGTCCTGTCGTGGAAGGGCATGTTCTTGAGCGGGTTGGCGAAGGTTCGTCTGCAACCCATTATTTCATGAAGGAGGAGCACAAGGATCTCTGGTCGGACAACAAGGTGCCGCACGCCGGGGCCGACTATCTCCTTCGCTGCGACAGCAACCGTACGCCGTTCAGCGACAAGGTCGAGAACGGCGAAAAAAGCTTTCCGGGCGAGTCGCTGACGCTGGCCCGCACGCGCTATGCCACAGAGAACAAAAACTGGTCGATAGCGCTGCGCTGCTATGAAATGCCTGTGGAATCGGACAAGTGGTTTGGTATCTACGCTGGATTCGGCAGGAATCTGCGCGGCGTTATTTATCTCTGCGACAGCGATGTTGAGAACGGCACGTTTTTCAGGGGAATGTCGGGCGATGCGCAGATATTGTCAGCCGTGGCGGGACCGGGATGTATTGGCTTTTCGCGCGCCTTCTCGTCAACCGCCGGAATACAGTTCACCGTTCTAGGCGACAACTCGGCGCTTTCCGGACCGGTGAAGGTTCGGGGCATGTATTCAGGCACGGTCTGGAACGACATAACGATTGTCGTCACAAACGCGAATGCGCTCGGTGGAGCCATGGCCTCGCCGACGGCAAGGGGGTTGGAGCTGAGTGGCTTTTCCGGGCTGGTCGTACGCAATTCGACGACCTTCGCGGCCGCGAACCGCGAGGTGTTTCTCGAAGACGGACTTCGCCTGTCCGTGGCAGAAGGGCAGACGTTTGCGATAAGGAATCCGATCCGCTGCCGGATTCTCGGCGGCGCGGATGCCGAGACGAGCATACCTGACCGCTGTCTTGTGCGGAAGACCGGCTCTGGCGTATTTGCGCTCGGCGCGGAGGTTCGGCCGTGCGACGTGGTCAACGGGGAGATTGTTTCTGCGGAGGCGAACGGCACCAACAATCTCGTGCGCGTCGCAGAAGGCGGCGTCCAGCCGCTGACGGAAACGGCGTTCGACAACCTGCAGCTCTGCTTTGAAGACGGCACCTCTATCGTCGTCAATCCGAATAATGCGGCCACGCAGACGCATGGTCTGCGTCTGAAGGACTGCGTACCGCAGTTCGCCGACGGAGCAGCCGTGGCGCTGCGCGTAGCGGACGGATACGAGCCTTCCGGTGAATCTTTCTCCGTGGCATTTCTCACTGTGCCGGCCGCAGCGCCGGATCTGCTGGACCGCCTGAAAGCACCCCGCCTCCGCACGGCGTCTGGCGGAATCGCAGGACGACTGACAAAGGAAAACGTCTCGGTCGATGGCGTCGCGATGACTCGCTATTCGGTCGAGTATGCGAAGACGGGTTTTGTTTTCGTGGTCAGGTGAGGGGGATAGTATGGCCATTATTAGCCAAAAGACAGACAGACGGGTGTGTCCGGCAGGCTTCGCAGCCTTGGCTTGCGCTGTCGCGGCGGGGGTGTCGCTTGTCGCTGCCGCGCGAGATGTGGATGACCAGATTCGCTATACAGCGTATGTTCCGTATCATCATGATACCCTCATGGAGATGGGGTTCAACTTCTACTCCTGGGGAAAGGGAGCTTACGACTTCAAATCGGGAACGGCGAAGATCCCGTCGCCCGATTATGAGCGGGAGGTCCTGCGTCGGCTTGAGTCAGAAGGGGCGGAGGTGATCGTCAACTACGGCGTCAACCGCAATCGCGTCCTTATGAAGAAATATCCTCGCGTCGGGCGGGATGGCAAGCCGTTTACGCGTCGTATGGAGGGCGGTCGCGAGGTGCAGATCGTCGATCCGGCTGCGCCGGGCTGCACGGAAGCGATCGCGGCCGGCGCGAAGGCCCTCGCACAGGCGTATGCCGCGCTCGGCGCGCGGTCGTTCGTCGGGTTTCGCGGGCTTGAGGAGGTGCGTCTCTCCTCGCGTCCCTCGTTCAGCGAGGCGGAGCATGCGGCCTATCGCGCCTA